>NZ_JBBMXH010000064.1:0-27817 GCF_037996725.1 Xenorhabdus entomophaga | reverse complement strand
TGTGGCAGCTCATCAAAAGAGTTAAGATTTTCTTGAATGCCGCTTCAGCAAATAGTTGGAAAGGAATAGGAAATATGAAATTCTCATAATTATGAAAAGTTATATATAGCATATAATATAAACTAGAATTGAGGTTTCAAGATGTTAAATAAATCACCTAGTATCATTTCTGATCTGAAAATGCCAGTGTTTTTATTAGCTCCTCCATTTTCATTAAATACCAATGTAAGAAATAACATTTGGATGGAAGAACTAGATGAGTCCGATATTAATGTTAACAGTAACGTGGCATTGAGACAGTTTTATAAACTTTACAGCTTCATGTCATCACAATCATTGGTCTATTTATTGCCATCTGATACTCATCAAGCACTGCAAGATCAAGTATATGTTGCTAACTTGGGAATTATTATTGGTGATGAAGATCCAACAGCAATAGTTGCCAATTTTGCATCAGAAATCAGAAGATCAGAAACCCCAATTGGGGTGAGTTTCTTTGAGTCACTAGGCTATAAAACTGAAGTTGCCCCTTACTATTTTGAGGGCGAAGCTGAGTTAAAACATCTGCATAGTAATGTACTGGTTGGTGGCTATGGAATAAGAAGTGATATTAAAACCTATGACTGGATGGAAGAAAAGTTCGATCTCAAAATCGTAAAAGTAGAAGAAAGAGATCCTTATCTGTATCACTTAGATTGCAGTATCTTCCCTCTGGATAAAGAAAATACTCTGGTTTATACCGGTGGATTCAACAGTGATGAATTGAAAGAACTGGAGAAAGTGACTAACGTCATCAGTATCAGCAAAGATGTTGCATATAGTGGCATTTGTAACTCTGTCAGAGTAAATCAGCATATTCTCTGTTCATCCAATATCAACGACCTGAAAGCAGGTACGGAGGAATATATCTATGAAATGAACAAAAGCCATGAACTGGAAAAAATTTGTTCCAAACTGGCATTAACGCCAAAATTATTCAATTTATCTGAATATATGAAGAGCGGCGCCCTGCTTTCCTGCATGGTTATGCATTTGAATAGGTATTCTTATAAAATACAGGTAATCTAAAATTTGCGAACAATGATGCAATAATATTGGTCACATCTTTTTTAGCTACAATTAAGTTGGTTGCAATATAAATAGCATCTCCTGTTTTATATTATAGCGATTTTTATTTATCTTGTTATTAAGTGAGATAAACCCATCGTGGTTTTAACACGGAACTGTATTTTATTGATATAGGATGAATGTTTTCCAAGGATGGAATTAGCTGCCCTTTTTATATCATGGTAAGTCCTAACATGTTGTCTATACTAGTTAAATTGATAACTTAACAGTGATAAGTATATGAAATACATAATATTTCTTTATTCATTTATACGTAAACAAAGAACAGCACTGGTGCTGGCTATTGTTTTTACGATAGTGGCAGCTTTAGCAGAAGTTATATTCCCATTTCTTGTACAAGAATTAGTTAATACTTTATTGAAGGATAAGTTAATACTTTCCTTCTCTTTTAATCAATTAATTGCCTCACTGATAGCTATATCATTATTGATCGTCATAAGCCACGCCATTATTATCTGGATGCAGACGATTAACGCCTCAGAACTGAGTTATAACATGAGGAAATCGCTCGTCGATTCTTTCCTCTCTTTTCCCTATCATATAACCAGAAAATTCCATTCTGCTAATCTGGCTTTTAGAATAAAAAATGATACGTACCTTGTATCGGATAGGATCAGAGGCTTATACAGCGAATTTCTTTACGATACGTTATCCATCATTGGTCCATTTATAGCCATGGCTTTGATTGATCTTAAACTGGCAATCCTGGCATTTATGATGGTTTGTCTAACCACGGTTATCAGCAAACCACTCACTAATCGCGTGGCTGTTTATGAAAGGATTTTGCAGATATATAACTCACGATTAACCGGGGTCATACAGGAATCGCTTTCCTGGATTAAATCCGTCAAGATTTTTAACTCTGAAGAGTCAGAGAAAAAGAGAATTGATGATGCCAACATTAAGGTGAAGAACGTTGAGAGAATTACAGGCCTGTTCATGTCCCTTTCTGTTCCTCTTGGCTATTCCGCACAATTAGCTTCAACAATTGCAGTTCTTTGGTATGGTGGTTTGTTATTAATGGATGGAACGATTAACCCCGGTAACTTTGTTGCTGCATTTACCTATGAACAATTAATGTCTGATTCCATCAAGAGATACAGTAATCATTTAAATAAATTTGCTTCGCTCAAATCACTGTTGGACAGAATTTTCGAGTTGTTGGGTGCCCACAAACCAAATACCCACAAACAAAATCAGTCAGTAGCCAATGGCAATGCCGATGCCATTGATATCAACATCAAGAGATTCTCCTATAACGATAGAGATACGCTGTTCAGCGATATGAATATCTCCATCCAAAAAGGCGAACGAGTTCTGATTGTTGGCGATAACGGTCAGGGCAAGAGTACGATATTTGATATCGTGACAGGATTAACACCACTAAGTGAAGGCCATATTTCAGTTTTTGGTGAGGTTATGGAAGATCCCGATGTTCAACATTGGCTGAAAAAGTTTGGTGTGATGTCACAACAAACACAAATCATAAAAGGTACTTTATACGATAATCTGCATATTGCTAATACTGAGTCCACCAGCGAAGAGATGATTTCTGCATTGATTAAAGCCGGTGGCAGTGAGTTATTGGATAAGCTGAAGGACGGCCTGGATTCATACATTGATGAAAAAGGCTCTTCTTTATCAGGTGGTGAAAGGCAGGTTATTGGTTTGGCTCGCTTGTACCTCAAGACGCCAGAGATACTGCTGTTCGATGAGCCGACAACTTATCTGGACAACAGTAAAATAAACAGCTTCGCAGAGTCTCTTAATAATATCGTTAATGGTAAGACTGTGCTTATGATAAGCCATGACCCACGTGTATTCAGACTCGCTGATCGGGTTATCAAAGTTGACAAAGGTAAAATCGCATTTGATGGCTCCCTCCAAGGGTATATGAGCCAAGTAACAACACACTAGTCTTTAATGGCCCACTAAATTGGGCCATTTTACTTTTCCTACATACCCAAAGCCGTTTCAGCAAACTCCCCGAGTTCTATTTCAGCATTTTCGAATTTTTAGATCGTTTGCCGATAACGCGTTCCATATAGATTTCATCTAAAATAAAATGAATACATGATCGTGGCGAAGTCTATAGTTTTTATCAAGGTTTTTACTCTACCAAACTTTCCTTTTTTTGTTGTAAAAATACCTTAAAAACAATGGCTTAATCTTCATTGTGTTATTTATCCTTGACTAATGCGAAATAAATTTTTTTACTAATGTGAAGATTAACGATAAAAACTCGCAAACAGAGGGCAATATGATTGTTTTTGTAACAGGGGCAACTTCCGGTTTTGGTGAAGCAATTACAAGAAAATTTATCGAACATGGTTCTACAGTGATTGCTACAGGGCGCCGTAAGGATAGATTGGAAAAGTTGAAAAAAGAGTTAGGTGAACAATTTCACCCTATTCAACTTGATGTGAGAGATCGTGCTGCAATAGAGCAAGCAGTCCAGCAATTACCAGATACGTTACGCAATATTGATGTGCTTGTGAATAATGCGGGGCTTGCTTTAGGGCTGGAACCAGCTCATCAAGCTAATATTGATGATTGGGAAACAATGATTGATACCAATACCAAAGGATTAGTAAACATGACACACGCCCTATTGCCTAATATGGTAGAAACCAATAGTGGGCATATAATTAATATTGGCTCTACCGCAGCAAATTGGCCTTATGCGGGTGGTAACGTATATGGTGCTACGAAAGCCTTCGTAAAACAATTTAGTTTAGGGTTACGAGCTGATTTACAAGGCAAAAATATTCGAGTCACTGATATCGAACCAGGCCTTGTCGGCGGAACCGAATTTTCCCGCGTACGCTTTAAAGGTAATGAAGAAAAAGTGGATAAAACTTATGAAGGAGCAGAAGCGCTGACTGCTGATGATGTTGCAGAAGCGGTATTTTGGGTTGCTAACCTCCCTTCTCGTGTCAATATTAATACATTAGAGATGATGCCAGTTTGTCAATCATTCGCAGGTTTGAGTGTAAATAGAAACCAATAATCCGCTTTTGGTAAACTGTTAACTCTATTAGTTCTATTAATGTGGTGCTACCAATAAAACCCCTGTTTGGCGCTTTTTTGGTAGCTTCAGTAAATGACCTAGTCTTGCTAAATGGCACAATGAAAGAGGTTCAAATATGAAATTTGTGAAATATGTTTCTTCTATCGCTCTGTTGTTGTCATTCTTTTGGCAAACGCCTGCATTCTCTACGCCCTGCACATCAGATAGCACATGTGTAACCATTAATGGCGGCGGTGAGAATTCGATGAGCAGAGAAATGGCTCGTCAGAGCAAAGAAGAGTGGAATGAGCAAAGAAACTTACGTAAGAAAGTGGATCAGCGCAGAGAGAAAGAATTTGATAAGTACGAGGTAGAAGTTGATAATCGAAAGGCCTGTTTAGAAAGCGCTAATATCAGTGCTTATTGGGAACCAAATACGAAACGTTGTTTGGATATTAACACAGGCCGTCCGATCAAACCTTGATAGACTCAACACCGACATCAACGTAAGGAGTGATGGTGAAAAAAATCCTACTGGCTACAGCTTTGCTCTTTACGCTTTCACCCTTTGCAGTGCAAGCTTCACAAAAGGTTACATGTGAAAGTCTGAAAGCGGAAATTGCACAGAAAATCATTAAAAATGGTGTTTCTGAAACGGATTTTAAGCTTGAAGTTATTCCTGATGACCAAGTTGCTAAGGACAACACCGTTAATGGGAAAGTTGTTGGTCATTGTGATTCCGGCAAGCAGAAAATAGTTTATATCCGCCTTACTCACACTAATACGGATAAAACCACTTCTGGCGATAAAAAAAGCCAAGAATAACTCTCTTTTAGATTTAACAATAAAAAGGGGCAAAAGATGCCCCTTTTGTTATTAAATATCGATAGCTGATATTGCATTAGTATCCAAATAGCACGACAAATCGCGTTCTTCTGGTCTTAAGAGATATGGGATTTCACCAATTTGTGGCGCCGGTATGTGACACCGTAACCTTTCTAGTATCTTAGCGTAGTGTGCTAATCCTGGGTTGATTCGGTTAGCAATCCAACCTACCAAGGGAACGCCATCGTTAATAATGGATTGAGCTGTGAGAATAGCATGATTAACACAACCAGCCTGAATCCCAACGACCAAAATAACGGGCAACTTTTCTTGTACAACCCAATCAGAATAAGGCACCTCATCTTCCAGTAACATACGCCAACCACCATTACCTTCAATAATCACACGATCTGCTTTATTCCCTAAGTTTTTCAGCCCGTTTGTCATTTGGGTAAAATCAGCTCGATTTTCTTCTTCGTAATTGCTTTCCCAAATAACAGGGTTGACCTCTTCATAGTCCACTTTAACAGGTGATGATTGATATATGACTAAGGCATCACGATTGCGTATCCCTTCCGATGTTTCTCGTTTTTCTGTTGCAATGGGTTTATACCCTACCGCGGTTGAGCCTTCACGATTAAAAACTTGCAGTAATGCGCGGGTAACAACTGTTTTACCAATGTTGGTATCCGTGCCTGTAACAAATAAGCGCGTTATCATAAATTCATTTTCCGTTTTCCATAGTAACAGTACAGATAGACCGATTACTCTTTTTAGCGAGCAGGCTTAAAGTGTAGAAGATGTATTTGAGGTAGGGATTGCGTTAGCTCAATGTTTTGCCTGATGTGAACTATCCTTATCCTTGCATGAGTGCTATTAGTAATTCACCGCTATATAGGGATTGTTTAATTAATGCTGCCGCAGGAAATGTATCTGTATTATCGAATTGAGTAGCGACTATATCAACCTGTTGGCTATAGCCGGGAAGAGAACGCTGGGATATCTGCTGTTGAATAGCGGGATAAAGGATATGTTTTACATTGTTCAGCGGTGAACCAATCAAGATCCTTCCGGGGTTAAAGATATTGACCATAATCGCTATGATACGCCCGATTCGTTCTCCGGCATCATGAATAATATCTGTTACCAACGGATCTCCTTCTATGGCCGCCTGACAAAGTAAATCAATCGTCAATGGCACATTATTAGCTGTCATCGTATTCACTAAGGAGCAAGGATGTTGAGTTGCCAAGCTGCGGGCTTTCTGCAAAATATTTTTAATACTGATAACCGTTTCAAGGCAGCCTCGGTTACCACAGTAACAAAGTTCTCCATCGGGTTCGATTTGAGTATGTCCAATCTCTACAATACTATGATTCCCGGCATGGAGCATTTGACCTGCTGTTATAATGCCCGCCCCTACATTATCATCAATGACCAGTTGAATAAGATTCTGGTAATTTTTCCCTGTGCCGCATAGAGATTCTGCTATTGTCCATGCAGTTATATCGTGCTGTAAAAAGATCGGTAATCCTGTACGTTGATGTAAGAATGCCCCTATGGGGATATCCTGAATATCGTAGTACGGTGAACTGTGAATTATCCCGTTAACCGGATCAACTATCGCATTAATGATAACGCTAATCGCTGTTAGGCGCTCAAGAACAGATTGATGCCTAAAGAAGAAGTTATCAATTTCATCAACGATACAGTCCAGAAAAGACTGATTGTGAAGTGCAGAGAATGGTAATTCCTCTTCTACCAGAAGATTACTACTCAAATCACGAAGCCCGATGACAATACTTCCCTTGTTAATGCGGATACACAAGAACTGCCACCCTTCACTATCTACTTTTAATCCGATAGCAGGACGCCCCCGAAAACCGGGTTCGTGAAATTCGGCTTCTTTCACTAAATGGGCATCAATAAGCTCCCGCGTAATTTTAGTAATGCTAGCGGGTGCCAATTGGGCTTTTTTAGAAAGTGCAATTCGCGAGATAGGCCCGTATTGATCAATTAACCGATAGACCAAACCAGTATTTGCCTGTTTAATCTGGTCAATATGACTTGGTTGAACATCGACACTCACCTCGCCTCCCGCCATTTAATTCGCGCCGCTAAAAAATTAATAATGATTATGTCGTTGTTTAAACGATAAGATATCCGTTTGAAGTGGAAATGTGATCTTTCACACGAACTTCTCGTGATTATTTCTTTTTAATTTCTTTTTATTAACATTTCCGCCTTTTATTTAACAATGTCATCTACGAATTTTCGTCTACAATATTTGAAATTAAAAGATTGGTTAGCCGGGCTGCCGCAGCACTGTTATTGTAATTCTTGTTGAAGTTTTTATGCTTAACCAACCAAACTTCAGAGCAAGCTGGATTATTTGCTAAAGGAATATATTGAACACCATCTAGTTTCATGCGGGTAAATGATTCAGTAATAATGCTTATCCCTAACCCTGCTGCAACCAATCCAAGTATTGTCATCGCCTCGCCAGCTTCTTGCGAAATCATCGGCGTCACTCCTGCATTTGCCAATAAAGAGATAATTTCATCGTACAAAGCTGTCCCTACATCACGCTCAAAGAACACCAATGGATAATCAGATAACATTTCCAGACTAACGCCTTCATTAGCATATTGAAGCAAAGGATGATCATCATATACCGCTAGCATAAAACGCTCACGGAAAAGTAACTGATACTCTAAGTTATCTGGCAACAACGTATTACGCATAATACCTATATCGATTCTCCCCGTCTGCAAAGGTGCTATTTGCTGTTTGGTATTCATTTGATGCATATGAATAGCCACGTCAGGATAGCATTCCCGGAACTGGCGCAGGCTAAGAGCTACCTTGTGCATAAAAGGCGCGGTGGACGTGAAACCAATGGATATTTCCCCTAATTCTCCCTGATACATCCTGGCGGCTTTAGTGGCCGCTGCCTCAATTTGAGCAATTATCTGATATGCCTCCTGAAGAAACATATGTCCAGCGGGAGTTAAGCTAACATTTCGATTGTTACGCATGAGTAGCTTGGCGTTTATATTAGCTTCAAGAGATTGAATTTGCTGACTTAATGGTGGTTGTGAGATGTTTAATCGTTCTGCTGCTCGCCCAAAATGCAATTCTTCTGCCACTGCAATAAAATAGCGTAAATGTCTAAGTTCAACATTCATGGCCATACTCTATTCCCCCTAACTTTATTACCTCAATTGATATGTATAACATATCATTCCATTGAATTAATATATTAGACAAAATATTCACGAATTTCTATTCTTGATCTGAATCAAGTGCTTAACGTTTTTTTACTTAGATAAGGAAGTAGCGTGAATACAATTCAAAGCGTCAGTGAAAAATCAGCAGTCTCTGGCGTTGAAAATGATGTTGAGAACACGATCGAGCAAAAGCGCGGGAGTAAGCAGCATTATATTCAGCGTGAGGATGCAGCATACCTGCGTGTAACGCTATCATTCTTTACTGTTGGGCTGGCAACTTTCGCATTGCTTTACTTCGTTCAGCCAATATTGCCAATTTTGTCAAAAGAATTTAACGTCTCACCAGCGAACAGTAGCTTAGCGCTATCACTCTCCACCGGAATGTTATCCCTTGGATTACTAATCACAGGGCCTCTATCCGATGCACTTGGCCGTAAAAATGTGATGGTTATTTCATTGATTGCGGCAGCTATTTTCACCCTTTTGAGCGCTGTCATGACAAGTTGGCACGGAATCTTGCTTATTCGCGCCCTTGTAGGTTTGTCAATCAGTGGCGTTGCCGCTGTAGCCATGACTTATTTAAGTGAAGAAATCCATCCGAGTTATGTTGCCTTATCTATAGGGCTATATATCAGTGGTAATTCAGTAGGAGGAATGAGTGGTCGTTTGATTACTGGTGTCATTTCGAATTATTTTTCCTGGCGATTTTCTGTTATTTTATTGGGTACTTTCGCTTTAATCTCCGCCATCACATTTTGGAAAATGTTACCGGAATCCAAGCACTTCAAATCCAGTTCGCTAAAACCTAAGACATTGCTCATCAACTTAAAATTACACTTCCGAGATGAAGGGCTTCCTCTTCTATTTGCTGAAGCATTCTTGCTGATGGGTAGTTTTGTCACAATGTTTAACTACATTGGATATCGGTTATTAGATGCGCCCTATCATTTTAGCCAGGCTATTGTTGGGTTATTATCCGTTGTTTACTTAACCGGAACTTACAGTGCAACAAAAGCCGGTGCCCTGACCAGTAAGCATGGACGAGGCAAGGTATTGTTAGTAGCAGTCAGTACAATGTTGATTGGTTGTATAATCACAATGTTCTCCTCCATCTGGGCCGTCATGCTGGGAATGATGATATTGACAACAGGTTTCTTTGCCGCTCATGCTGTTGCTAGTGGATGGGTTGGAAAACGAGCTAAACGAGCCAAAGCGCAGGCTTCATCTCTGTATTTATTTGGTTACTATGTAGGTTCAAGTATTGCCGGCACGTTAGGTGGTGTGTTTTGGATGTATTTTGCATGGAATGGTGTAGTAGTATTTATTGCACTCTTGACCACAGCAGCTCTTTATTTAGGCGTTAAGCTCAATAAGTTGTCAAATTAGAAGAATATAATTGCCGACATTCATAATAGATTGTCGGCAACTTTCCGAGAAATTCATTTAAAAACCTCAATTATTCGCTTTTTATTTGTTCATTCTTTGATTTTCAGTAATAAGATTGATTAGGCAACACAATAACTTTTGTTAAATAACCATCAATGATCTCAATACACCCTTCTTTCTTCAATGAAGCTAATATGCGTTGTATACAACTGCGAGAAAGTGTGCACCTCTGCTCTATGTATCTGATGGCAGAAATATTTTCTCGAAATTCATCAGGTAAAGTTATTAAGCGAGATAATAGATTGCATACAACCTCTTTGGCACCATGACGAAAAATACTAATATCCCTCGCATACAAGAAAGACATTTTATACGAAATTATTCTCATCCACTCCCGGTAAAGATCATGCTTTTTTATGGCATTTAAAGCGCTAACTCTAGGAATTTGATAGAGTTTGCAATCCGGCCCCAGCTCAATGGAATAATAAATTTCTGAACCAGAATAGAATGATAACCCTATGATATAAGGTGTGAAAGATGTCGCGATGATTAAATTGTCATTTATTCTACGCATATTGACATAACCTTTCTCCAATAAAAAAAATTTAGCAAACTCATCTTCAATTTTAATAAATGCCCCTTGTGACGATAAATCTGGCGTGGCTAATTCAGAATATGGTAATAACACATCTATAACCTTTCTAAAGGAATTCACTGGCTTGACTAATTTCTTCATGTTTAACAACCTTGGTACATTTTTCGCTTCACACTATTTCCTGTGAAGTAAAAAATAAGTAAAAAATAAGTAAAAAATTTTCTTATGTATAACTGTGTGAATATATTCCTACCATTAAGCAATCCATTAATATTTTAATAATTATAAATTCGTGAATTAATCAATTTTAGATTTTTATCACGATATTGAAATATATCGCAATAGACACTCCCCCGCTTTTTTGTATTGTTGAATTTTCGTTTGACTTTGTTGTGGAGGTTTGCACGTTTTAGGAGTATAGTTAAAAGTATGTTGTAACTAAATAAAAAGGTCTAAGGGTACAATTGTTGAGGATAGCAATATGAATAAATACCTTTCAATTGAGTCGCTTACAAGCTGCTTCAAAAAACAAGAAAAAAAATTATCTGAACTGATTGCCTTGTTAATGAACTACCCACTTATTGATGCCCGGGTATTCGAATTACCTCAGATAGAAAAAGGCGATGAACATGAGCAATTGACTGAAATTACAGTTAATCCTCTACAAGGAAATGAAGCTCTCAATTTAGGTTTACGTTTCTATCAAAAGTTATTCATACACCATAATAACCCCAATATCAGTAGCAAAGCTGCCAGTCGGCTTCCCGGAGCGTTATGTTTTGCAGTCAGCCACCAGCAATATAAGGAAGCAATGAGTGTAGTTAATGAAGTGAATCAATTAAAAGTCGAGCTGGAAAATATCGTCACCAAAGAATCAGGCGTCAGTAAAGAGCAACGCTTTGAATTTGTTCATAATCATTTGCGAGGGCTCATTACATTGAATGCCTACCGCACCATCACTCCCCTATTAAATCCTGATTCCATCAACTTTGGCTGGGCCAACAAAAACATCATTAAAAAAGTCACCAAACAACAAATTCTGGAACAGCTGGAGAAAAGTTACAATGCAGGACGGGCTGTTCCTCCCTACACCAGCGATCAATGGGCGTCTCTGGTAGCACTGGAAATTACAGATATCAAGAAATTACCCGATGACGTGATATTGAAGATCAAGAGGCCAGTAAAAGTACAACCCATTACTCGCGTATGGTACTCGGAGCTACAAAAGCAAGTTCAATACGCGTGTCCACTTCCCGTTATTGTATTCTATACAGAGGACAGTGAAGCCAAACCGAAAATCGGCGCATTATCTGATTATAATGCCAATGCGATAAAACATAGATATAAACCCAAGGCCAAGCCTTTGGAGCTCGTCATTCCTCGTCTTCATCTCCATAAAGAAATTTAAGCAATAAAAAAACCGGAGAATATTCACTCCGGTTTTTAAATTTAATGACGTAAACAAAAGTACATCATAGCAAGAGCATTACTTCATGCTACCAACCATATCTTCAGGACGAACCCAATCATCAAACTCGGCTTCAGTTAAATAACCCAATTGCATCGCGGACTGTTTCAGAGTCAGACCTTCTTTATGGGCTTTTTTAGCAATCTCAGCGGCTTTATCGTAGCCAATATGAGTATTCAGCGCCGTTACCAGCATCAGTGATTCATTCAGCAATTGGGTAATGCGATCATGGTTAGGTTCAATACCAACCGCACAGTGCTCATTGAAGCTACGCATGCCATCCGCCAGCAAACGAACAGATTGCAGGAAGTTATCGATAACCATTGGACGGAATACATTCAGCTCAAAATTACCCGACGCACCGCCAATATTGATAGCCACATCGTTACCCATAACCTGAGCACATAGCATAGTCATTGCTTCACACTGAGTCGGGTTTACTTTACCCGGCATAATTGAGCTGCCCGGCTCATTTTCAGGGATGGAGATTTCACCAATGCCACAACGCGGGCCGGAAGCCAACCAACGAACGTCATTAGCAATCTTCATTAACGAAGCAGCCAAACCTTTCAGTGCACCGTGAGAATGAACCAGTGCATCACAAGTTGCCAAAGCTTCAAATTTATTTGGGGAAGTCACAAAAGGATGGCCGGATAATTCAGCGATTTTCTTCGCAACGCGAACAGCATATTCTGGATGAGTATTCAGACCGGTTCCTACCGCTGTACCACCCAGAGCCAATTCGCACACATGAGGAATGCTGTCTTCAATATGTTTCAGGTTATGTGTCAGCATAGCTGCCCAACCAGAAACCTCCTGACCTAAAGTCAGAGGAGTCGCATCCTGTAAGTGGGTACGGCCAATTTTTACGATGTTTTTAAATTCTTCCGCTTTGCCTGCCAGTGTCTTCTGTAATACTTTTAACTCTGGTAGCAAATGCTCACGTATTGCGGTAACTGCCGCAACATGCATAGCGGTTGGGAAAACATCATTAGAACTTTGACTTTTGTTGACATCATCATTAGGGTGAATCAAACGTTCATTGCCCCGTTGACCGCCAAGGATCTCACTACCACGGTTCGCCAACACTTCATTCATGTTCATGTTGCTTTGAGTTCCCGAACCGGTCTGCCAAATAGCAAGAGGGAATTCTGTCGGGTGTTTACCTTCCAACACCTCTTTCGCCGCAGCGATAATTGCGTCACTACGTTCTTTAGGCAGAAGGCCTAAATCCATATTGACGCTGGCTGCTGCTTGTTTAGTCAATGCAAGAGCATGAATCAACGCAACAGGCATTTTCTCCTGAGAAATGCGGAAATGCTCCAGTGAGCGCTGAGTTTGCGCCCCCCATAATTGGTCAGCAGGTACTTCGATAGGTCCCATTGAGTCTTTTTCAATGCGAGTGGCTGCCATTACTATCTCCTTAGCACACAGAATAATTGAATACGCCGGAACAAATTTTGCAGATAAATTAGTCGGCATTTTTTTATAATGCCATAACTTCATGATCGATAATGCGACCTAACCGTGTTTATTGTATTGTTGTCATATAAATAAATTTATTTTTTTATTACAGGAAATTCCGCCATGCTGAAAATGACTAATAACATCCAACATTATGACTGGGGAAGCAACACTGCCCTGACGGATATTTACGGCATCGAAAACCCTGATAATCAGCCAATGGCAGAATTATGGATGGGAGCACATCCGAAATGCAGTTCACTGGTGACCGATCCGGAAACCGGCGAAACCATAGCCTTAAATACGCTGATCGCCAAGGAACCAGAAAAATATCTCGGAGAAGCGGTCGCCCGTCAATTCCAACGTTTACCTTTTTTATTCAAAGTATTGTGCGCGGCTCAACCACTTTCAATTCAGGTACATCCTGACAAAACGTCCGCAGAGGTGGGATTTGCTAAAGAAAATGCACAAGGGATACCTTTAGATTCAGCACAACGCAATTATAAAGACGATAACCACAAACCTGAGCTGGTCTATGCGCTGAAACCGTTTAAGGCCATGAATGCTTTTAGGCCACTATCAGAAATCGCACAACTATTAGGAAATGTTTCTGCTGCACATCCTGATATTCAGGCATTCATCCAGCATCCGACAGAACAAAACCTGTCGTTTCTCTTTGCCCAATTGTTGAATATGCAGGGTGAATCGAAACGTTTAGCCATTGCTGTCTTAAAGTCTGCGCTGAATAGTCATCAGGGAGAACCGTGGGATACTATCAGAAAGATGACCTCTTTCTATCCTGATGATAACGGTTTGTTTTCACCCCTCATGCTTAACGTGGTCGAGCTGAAACCCGGTCAGGCAATGTTTCTGTACGCACGCACCCCTCATGCTTATCTTGAAGGTGTGGCTCTGGAAGTTATGGCCAACTCAGACAATGTGCTGCGTGCTGGTTTAACCGGTAAGCATATTGATGTACCAGAATTAATGGCTAATCTGGATTTTATTCCGAAATGTGCTGATACTCTGCTGACCGTTCCAAAACAGGAAAAAGATGCGCTGAACTACCCTGTTCCCGTCAATGATTTTCATTTTTCTGTTTATGCTGTTTCAGAACAACCAATCACATTGGAGAATAATTCAGCTTCAGTTTTATTTTGTTCTGAAGGTCAAGTGGTTATTAACTCTGGTGAGCAGCAATTGAGATTATTCTCAGGTGAATCAATCTTCTTATCTGCTACAGAAAAAACTGTAATTGTCCATGGTGATGGAAAAATTGCCAAAGTATCTAACTAATTATTATATATTCAAATAGTTACATCTATTACATTGGTTGTTAATCACATTTTCAGTGAAAAATGATTAAAATATCTTAGTTAGGCTATACACTTAACAACCATTATTGACATAAATAAAAGTGCACATATCAACCATACTATGTGCGTTAAAGGATGGGATTTCCACATGAAAAAATCGTTAGTTGCTGTAAGCGTTATTGTTGCTCTGGGAGCGGTATGGACAGGTGCATCATGGTACACAGGTAAAAAGCTTGAAGGACGTTTGGATGGCTTCATCACAAAGGCAAATACTGAACTTAAAAAAGAATTTCCTGAAAGCGGTATCGAATTGCAGGCAAAAGACTTCAAACGCGGTGTTTTCAGTTCCGATGTCCGTTTAATCCTGAACATAAAAAACATTCAGTCAAACGATAAAGGTGTTCCGTTAAGTAACGAAGAAATTATTTTTAAATCAACCATCGATCACGGTCCATTTCCTGTTGCTAACCTGAAAAAATTCAACTTAGCACCGCAAATGGCATCCATCCATTCTGAACTGGAACAAAGCAATACACTGAAAGAGCTATTTAAGCTTACCGAAGGAAAATCGCCAATCAGTTTAGATACCAGCATTAGTTATGGAAGAAGTCTTTCTTCCATTATGAACTTAAGCCCTATTAACCATACAGAAAACCGGGAAAATGGTGAGAAGCGCGTTCTGTCATTCTCCGGAGCAAAAATCAGTGTTGATACCAACCGTGATTTAAGTGCATTTTCATTTTCCGCCAAAAGTGATGAATTATCTTTCAGTGATCCCACCCAAAAAGAGTCGATTATCCTGAAAAGCATTGATTTGTCAGGAGAGAACAAAAAAGGTAATTTCGATATCTATATTGGTAACCAGAACTACAGCATTGGCGAAATTGCCATGCATGGGATTTCTGGCGAATCCGAGGAAACCTCTCTCAAGGGATTCAAAATTACGTCCGATTTGACAGAAGACAAAGACAACCTGAACATCAAAATCGCTTACAGCGTTGATGGAGTAAAAGTTAAAAATATAGATTTCGGCTCAGGTAAGTTTGTTCTGGGCATGGAAAAATTAGATGGTAAGTCTGTACGTAAGTTCACTCAGGCTTATCACGATAGTTTAGTGGCATCAGATGAGTTATCTTATGATGCGACGTCCTACGCTGTTCTCAATAACTTACACTTACTTCTGAACAAAAATCCACAATTCAGCATTGCTCCTTTCAGTTGGAAAAACAGTAAAGGTGAAAGCGCTGTCGATTTCAAACTTTCCTTGCAAAACATTCCTGAAGAGAAGAACGCGTTGTTCCTGATGGGGCCGGAAGAGATGATCCGCACTCTGGTCCAAGATCTGTCATTACGCGTTAGCGTACCTAAAGCTATGTTGGTAGAGTCTATCACACAAGCAGATATCTTAGACGGTGCAGACAAAGCAGCGGCAGAGGCTAAGGCTGAACAACAGGTTCAAATGCTTACTCAAGAAGGGGTTAAGAAAAAAGTCCTCACTGATGAAAACGGTGTTATTGGTCTTAATTTCCAGTATGCCAATGACAAAGTTAAATTAAATAACAAAGAATCCAGCCTGCATCAATTCTTGCTTGATAATGGTCTTGTCAGCTCCTATGATGATAACAATGGTGAACAAGACCCGCATGGTGATACAGATAGTGAGTAAAATCAGCATGATAAGGCTGAATTCCTACTATTGAAAAACCTGCGCTGCTAAGACATCGCTAATACATCGATAGTGCTTTCATTTTCTTGCCAGTCAACACATTGACTGGCTTTTTTGTATATCTGAAATTTAATAAAAAGGATAAAAGATGATTGATACACGGCTTCCATTGACCGATTTACACCGTCACCTTGACGGCAACATTCGCCCTGAAACCATCTTGTCTCTTGCACGTCAGCATAATATCCCCCTTCCTGCTTATGAACTGGAAGCATTGCGTCCTCATGTTCAGATCATCGAAAATGAACCAAACCTTGTTAGTTTCCTTCAGAAACTGGACTGGGGAGTCGCCGTTCTGGCTGATTTAGATGCCTGCCGCAGAGTCGCCGTTGAGAACGTTGAAGATGCCGTCAACGCGGGCCTTGATTATGCTGAACTGCGCTTCTCTCCTTATTACATGGCGATGAAGCACCAATTACCTGTTGAAGGTGTTGTTGAGGCGATCATTGATGGCATTCATTCAGCAAGCCAGCAACATGATATTCAGATCCGTTTGATTGGCATATTGAGCAGAACATTTGGAGAAAAAGCGTGTTCTCAGGAATTAGCCGGCCTTTTAGCTCATAAACGACACATCACAGCATTAGATCTGGCGGGTGATGAACTCGGCTTCCCCGGCCATCTGTTTGAACAACATTTTATTCAGGCGCGTGATGCAGGCTGGAATATCAGTGTACATGCCGGAGAAGCGGCGGGTGCAGAAAGTATCTGGCATGCTATTCGTGAATTGGGAGCAACCCGTATTGGGCACGGTGTTAAAGCTATCACTGATCCTGCTTTGATGGACTATCTGGCTGAACACGGAATCGGTATTGAATCCTGTTTGACATCAAACCTGCAAACCAGCACAGTCAACTCATCAGCAACTCACCCACTGAAAAAATTCCTTGAACACGGTATCTTGGCATCAATCAATACCGATGATCCGGCAGTCGAAGGTATTGAAATTCGCCACGAATATGAAATTGCTGCACCGGCAGCAGGGTTGTCTCCAAAACAAATCCGACAGGCACAGGTTAATGGATTAACAACCGCATTCCTTAGCGAAGCAGAAAAGCAAGCCCTAAAAGAGAAAGTGGCAACTCGCTAAGCAATACCGCTAATTATTATCAAAACCAGTTATTCTCAAAATTCGTTATTTAAAATGAGTTAACTCTAAAGGCAGAAATTAATCTGCCTTTTTAAGTTATAGGCCGGGTTTTGAACGTCGTGCATAACGCTGAGCCAGAACCGCGCAAACCATCAGTTGGATCTGATGGAAAATCATCAATGGCAATAACATTACCCCTACCATTGAAGCAGGAAATAGTACATTAGCCATCGGTACACCATTCGCCAGACTCTTCTTCGAACCACAAAAAACAATGGTAATTTCGTCTTCTTTGCTGAAACCGAGCAAACGCGAACTGTACACATTAATCATTAACACGAGCGCTAATAAAGCACAGCACACAATGCCAATCATCATAAGTGAATAGGCATCAATTTTATGCCAAATACCTTCCACTACCGCTTCACTGAATGCCACATACACCACCAGCAAAATGGAGGAGCGGTCGGTCATATTGACCAGTTTCTTGTGTTTTTCCACCCAACCGGCAATCAGAGGACGTGACAGGTGACCAACAATAAAAGGAACCATCAGCTGCAATATAATATCTTTTATCGCCTGCCAGGTATCAGTATGAGCACCTCCTTCATGCGTTTGAATTAAAAAACCAACCAATAACGGGGATAAGAACACACCTAATAAACTTGAAGCGGAGGCACTACAGATCGCAGCAGCGACATTTCCTCCAGCAACGGAAGTAAAGGCAATAGCCGACTGCACAGTAGCAGGTAAAACACAAAGATAAAGAAATCCCATATAAACCGTAGGAGACATCCATTCCGGCACAATGAAATGCAGCCCCATTCCCAATATCGGGAATAAGACAAAGGTGCTAATAAAAATCACCAAATGCAGTTTCCAGTGCCCGATGCCTGCCAAAATCGCACTGCGGGATAATTTCGCGCCATGCATAAAAAACAACAATGCAATAGCGGCCGTTGTTAAGTGTTGAAACCATTTTTTAGCTTCGCCTTCACAGGGAAAAAACGATGCAATAATAACCACCGTAATCAGTATCACTAAAAAAGGATCAATTCTTAATTTCTGCAACAAGTTCATTAAAATAGCTCCCTTTGCCTTACCGGACACGGCTTGATCAATCAATCAGAATTGTGCGTTGCTCTTTTGCTGATTTTTCACCTGCTTCAATAAGCTTCATGATCAAAATGGCTTCACTGGCAGTCACTGGGTTAGGCTTACCAAACAAAATAGCATCACGAATAGCGGCATAATAAGCACCATAATGACCGGGTAAAGTGGGGATCACTTGTGTAATCAAGTCCTCACCTTGTGACAGCGTCACCGAACCATCACGGGCATCATAGCCCCAGTCAGCCCTAGGGGGCCTTTCACCTGCTTTCAAGCGTTCTTCTTGTGGATCTAACCCATACTTGATGTAGCTTCCAGCCATACCGTGCAACGTAAAAATAGGCGATTCTGTTGCTGCAAGCATGGTTGCATGTAGCACAACTTTTAAATCAGGATAAGTGAGCTGTGCATGAAAATAATCCGCGGTCTCTGCATTCGGACGTATCATGCCTAAATCCACGGTTATCGCTTTTGGTTTGCCGAATAGTTGGACAGCCTGATCCAATAAATGCGGGGCTAAATCATACCAAATACCACTTCCTGCACCGGCAGCTTCACGCCAGCGTTGGCGGACCGCAGGACGGTAACGGTCAAAATGGGCTTCATAATATTTCAATGCCCCTAATTTATTTTCTTTAATCAGTGACTTCACTGTCAAAAAACCTGAATCCCAGCGACGATTATGGAATACAGATAACAATAAATTAGCTTCTTCTGCTTGTTTTCTCAGGGATTCCGCCTGTTCCACTGTAATAGTAAAAGGCTTATCAACGACAACATGCTTACCTGCCGCCAGAGCCTTTTGCGCCAGTGGATAGTGAGTATCGTTGGGCGTTGGGATAACAATAAGATCAATATTCGGATCATTGAATAGGGTTTCAGGAGAGGAAGTCACTGACACCGTTGGCCAGTCTTTTTTTACTTTCTCTGCATCGCTACTTGAGATAGCCACCAGCTGAACATTAGGTGTTCCCGCAATCAATGGTGCATGGAAAGTCTTGCTTGCATAGCCGTAACCTATCAAACCAACTTTTAAAAAATCACTCATAACTGCCTCTAAAAATGGTAATACTACGCCCAATAACTATGTTCAATACTACAAACCAGTAACAAGACATCAGAAAATAGCACCCCCTATCATACGTTAGCAA
The DNA here is from genome assembly GCF_037996725.1 of Xenorhabdus entomophaga. NCBI lineage: Bacteria > Pseudomonadati > Pseudomonadota > Gammaproteobacteria > Enterobacterales > Morganellaceae > Xenorhabdus > Xenorhabdus entomophaga. The sequence continues at coordinate 8,318 of NZ_JBBMXH010000064.1, read as the reverse complement.
ATAATCCTGATATCTGTGTTACCATCTTTTTTCTATATCAAAATACTCATTATGGAGAGAAGATTTCTTTATGTATCAATCCAATGATTATTACCGCATTAGCGGCTGGTTATTAGCACCTGCTGCTTACTTAATCATGACATTAATCGCCGCCAGCTTTATTCTATTGTTATATGCCATGATGTTTATCCATAAAAATGAAGCTATTCATCAATTCGATAGTAACTTTACCGCTATGTGGTATATCTCCGTATTAACCTCAGCAATAATGTGGTGTTTTACTGCTTGGGTTTTGAGATTACTTTTTATTCGCTCAAAACGCTTTCCGCGTATTTTTATTATTTGGCTTATGGTTTCTGTTCTGATTGCCATAAAAACTTTTGCTTTCTCCCCCATTACTGATGAGATGGCAGTACGCTCCCTATTATGGACATTACTGGCTGCTGCTGTTTTTGTTCCTTATATTAAACGCTCTTATCGCGTAAAAATGACTTTCACACAAGATCGATAACATACCCCACAATTGATTGTTATTATTGCCCCCACTTACCTCACCGTCAGGTGAGGAATTTCTATTCAAACTGTATATTTTCCAGCATATTATTTTCAGGTATAGCAATGACTGAATACCTCTTGTTATTCATTGGCACAGTTTTGGTCAATAATTTTGTTTTAGTAAAATTCCTGGGGCTATGTCCTTTTATGGGCGTATCCAAAAAACTCGAAACCGCCATTGGTATGGGGTTAGCAACAACCTTTGTTCTGACATTGGCCTCTATCTGCTCATGGCTGATAAATACCCTGATTCTTGTACCACTTGATTTGGTTTATTTACGTACTTTAAGTTTCATTCTTGTCATTGCGGTTGTGGTTCAATTTACGGAATTGGTCGTCCGCAAGACCAGCCCGACACTGTACCGTCTCTTAGGGATCTTCCTGCCACTGATTACAACTAATTGTGCTGTACTCGGTGTCGCCCTGCTGAATGTCAACCAATCCCATGGTTTTCTTCAGTCTGCCGTATATGGTTTCAGTGCCGCAGCGGGTTTTTCCCTTGTCATGGTACTGTTTGCCGCCATTCGTGAACGTTTGGCTGTTGCCAATATTCCTGCCCCTTTTCGTGGTTCATCGATAGGGCTTATTACTGCGGGATTAATGTCCCTCGCATTTATGGGCTTTAGTGGTTTGGTGAAATTCTGATGATGTCATTATGGCTTGCTATCGGCGTACTGAGTATGCTCGGGTTAATCTTTGGCTTAATTCTCGGCTTTGCTGCCCGTCGTTTTAAAGTAGAAGAAGATCCGATCGTTGAGAAAATCGATAATCTGTTACCACAGAGTCAATGCGGACAATGTAGCTATCCCGGCTGTCGGCCTTATGCAGAAGCCGTTGCCAATAACGGTGAGATGATCAACAAATGCGCGCCCGGTGGAGAGCAGGTGATGATCAAAATATCCGAATTACTGGGTGTCGATCCTCAACCGCTGGATGGCGATGAAAGCGTACAAAACCCGGCCAGAAAAGTCGCTTTTATTGATGAAGAGAACTGCATAGGCTGCACCAAATGTATTCAGGCATGTCCGGTTGATGCCATTATTGGTGCAAACCGCGCTATGCACACTATTGTTGAAGATCTCTGTACGGGCTGCGACCTGTGTGTCGCACCTTGTCCAACTGATTGCATTACTATGATCCCTGTAGCAACGACCACCTCAAATTGGAAATGGGATTTAAACGCCATTCCGGTAAAAAACATTCCTGTGACATCCGAACCTACCGTCTTCTCTCCTGTTAAACCTGTTGAGGTTAAAAGCAATGTTTAATCTACTCAACTGGCTTAACAAGAACAAAATATGGGATTTTGACGGTGGCATTCATCCACCGGAAATGAAACTGCAATCCAGCCATACGCCATTACGCTACGCTCCACTGCCGGATGAATTCATCATTCCCCTGCAACAGCATTTGGGGTCGGAAGGTGAATTACTGGTTAAGGTGGGTGATAAGGTTCTGAAAGGCCAACCATTGACTATCGGTACAGGCCGAACCGTTCCTGTCCATGCCTCTACCTCTGGGACGATTACAGCAATCGAACCTTGTGTTACGGCACACCCTTCCGGGCTGAAAGAATTGTGTGTCCGGTTACTTTCTGATGGAGAAGACCAATGGTGCGAGCGAATCCAATTTCCTGATTATACAAAACTTGATGCCGATGAATTATTACAGCGTATCCAGCAAGCGGGCATTGCGGGTTTAGGTGGTGCCGGCTTCCCGACGGCAATAAAACTTAAGGGCGGGAAATACAACCTCAAGACGTTGATTATCAATGCCGCAGAGTGTGAACCCTATATTACTGCTGATGACCGTTTGATGCAGGAGCATGCGCAAGAAGTTATTGAAGGTATTCGCATCCTGATGCACTTGCTCAATCCAAAACAGGTGTTGATCGGTATTGAAGATAATAAACCCGAAGCGATTAATGCTCTGAATAAAGCGCTTAATGGTGATAAGTCTATTATTGTACGGGTAATTCCAACGAAATATCCTTCGGGTGGAGCCAAACAACTTACCAAGATCCTGACAGGTAAAGAAGTTCCATCCGGTGGGCGTTCTTCTGATATCGGTGTTCTCATGCAAAACGTCGGTACAGTGATGGCGATTAAGCGCGCTATCGTTAACGGAGAACCCCTTATTGAACGCATCGTAACCCTGACAGGAGAAGCCGTCACCTCCCCGGGTAACTTCTGGGCACGCCTCGGCACACCGGTTCGATTCTTGCTACAACAAGTTGGATTCAAGCCTAAAACAGAACAAATGGTCATTATGGGTGGGCCATTGATGGGCTTTACCTTACCTGATCTGAATGTTCCCATCGTCAAAATCAGCAACTGTATTCTTGCTCCTTCAGCGCAAGAAATGGAACCCAAAGAGATTGAAGAGGCTTGCATTCGCTGTGGATTATGTGTTGAAGCATGTCCGGCCGGATTACTGCCGCAACAACTCTATTGGTTCAGCCGTGGGCAAGAACATGAAAAAGCTAAAAACCACCATTTATTCGACTGTATCGAATGTGGTGCTTGTGCTTATGTGTGCCCAAGCAATATTCCCCTCGTCCAATATTACCGACAGGAAAAATCGGAAATACGGGCTATAGATGCAGAAACACGCCGTTCTGCTGAAGCGAAAATTCGTTTCGAAGCCAAACAAGTGCGTATGGAGCGAGAGAAATTGGCGCGTGAAGAACGCCATAAGAAAGTGGCTGTGCAAATAACCAGTAGTGATAAAAATGCTATCGAAACCGCACTTGCTCGCGTGAAAGAAAAGCAGAACAATGCAGGCGAATCGATCACAATACAAGCAGGACAATTACCGGACAATGCAGCGGTCATTGCGGCACGTAAAGCCAGAAAAGAGCAATTACGGGCTCATCAGGCAGAAAAACAGGCGGTTTCAAACGCAGATACAGATACAAAAGCAACAGTATCAACTGAGAGTGATGATCCCCGTAAAGCTGCCCTCGCCGCTGCAATAGCCAGAGCAAAAGCGAAAAAAGCAGCCCAAAGTGAAGAAGTGACAACATCACCCGCTGCCCCACAAAATAGTGTGGAAGTGGAAGAAACTGATCCGCGTAAAGCCGCTGTTGTGGCTGCAATTGCCCGTGCCAAAGCCAAAAAAGCTGCGCAAAATCAGCCTGAACCTGCTGCACAACCGGTCGTTACTGCTGAGCCGGAAGAAACCGATCCGCGTAAAGCTGCTGTTGCTGCCGCGATTGCCCGTGTTAAGGCCAAGAAAGAAGCTCAAAATCAGCACCCCCCTGATATAAAACCAGTAGTTACCGCTGAACCGGAAGAAACCGAACCACGTAAAGCCGCTGTTGCGGCTGCGATTGCTCGCGTTAAGGCCAAGAAAGCAGCTCAAGAAAAACAAGAAGCTCCAACAGAATAGTGACATTTATCGATGAAATTCAGGCCAGTAAACACTGACAATAACCAGCTAAAAGTCGCAAGTTCGCCTTTTACACACAATCAAAAAAGTACCAGCCAGATTATGTTTTGGGTGGTTTTAGCTGCCATTCCCGGTATTGCTGTACAAATCTACTTCTTTGGCTATGGCACATTGTTCCAAATCTTCTTAGCAATCATTACCGCATTATTAGCGGAATCCGCTGCTATTGCGCTAAAAAAACAGTTAGTTATGCCTTATCTCAAAGATAATTCTGCCTTAGTGACAGGGTTACTTCTGGGAATGAGTTTACCTCCCTTAGCCCCTTGGTGGTTGATCGTTCTCGGCACATTTTTTGCCATCATCATTGCCAAACATTTGTATGGCGGGCTTGGGCAAAATCCATTTAACCCTGCCATGGTGGGCTATGTCGTTCTGCTTATTTCATTTCCTGTGCAAATGACCAGCTGGATGCCACCAGCATCGTTACAGGCATTCACCTTAACCCCTTGGGATAGCCTGATGGTTATCTTCACAGGGCATACACCGGATGGTTCTACCCTGCTACAGCTACAACAAGGCATTGATGGACTGAGTCAGGCAACACCGCTGGATAGTTTTAAAACCGGCAGACTGACTCACGATATTAATGAAGTATTACAACAGCCGATATTGCAGGGCACGTTGGCGGGTATTGGCTGGCAATGGGTCAATATTGCTTATCTGATCGGCGGATTAATTATGCTCAACCGAAAAGTTATCAGTTGGCAAATCCCAACCGCATTTATTTTGTCATTAGGTGTCTGTGCATTACTGAGCTGGCTTATTGATCCGACTCGCTATTCACCACCTTTATTGCAACTCCTTTCCGGCGCAACCATGTTAGGTGCCTTTTTTATTGCAACAGATCCCGTCAGCGCATCAACAACGCCAAAAGGCCGCCTGATATACGGTGCCATCATTGGAGTACTGATTTGGGTGATTCGTGTTTATGGCGGTTATCCGGATGCCGTGGCATTTGCCGTATTGCTGGCAAATATCTGCGTGCCGCTGATTGACCATTACACACAACCTCGTGCTTACGGCCATAAATAGGGAAAAGGAGACTACTATGTTAGAAACGATGCGACGTCACGGTATTATCCTTGCCATTTTCGCCGCCTGCACAACAGGATTAACCGCGATTGTTTATTCATTGACAAAAGACCGGATTGCGGAACAAGCCGCGTTACAACACAAGATATTACTGGATCAGATTGTTCCCCCTGCTTTATATGACAATAAAATGCAGGAGGAATGTTATCTGGTAGTAGACAAAGCGCTGGGTAATACCCAGCCTCATCACCTCTATCTCGCCCGTAAAAATGGTGTTCCTGTTGCGGCTGCACTGGAAAGCACCGCACCGGATGGCTATTCAGGGGCGATTCAGTTACTGGTCGGTGCTAATTTTTCCGGCAAAGTATTGGGGGTTCGGGTGACTGAACACCATGAAACGCCGGGATTGGGAGATAAAATTGATACCCGGATTTCCGATTGGATCAATGCCTTCTCTGGCAAAAAAGTGATGTCAGAAAACGATCACAATTGGGCGGTTAAAAAAGACGGTGGGGAATTTGACCAATTTACCGGTGCAACCATTACCCCGCGTGCCGTTGTTAATGCTGTTAAACGGACAGCCCTTTATCTGGAAACAGTTCCTGAACAACTTTCTTCGCTTCCAACCTGTGGAGAGGAATAATTATGAGTGAAACCAAAAACTTATTTATTCAGGGGTTATGGAAAAACAACTCCGCATTGGTACAACTTTTAGGGCTTTGCCCCTTGTTAGCCGTTTCCTCTACCGCAACTAATGCTTTGGGGCTGGGATTGGCAACCACACTGGTTTTATTAAGCACCAACATTGCCGTATCCGCTTTGCGTCGTTGGGTTCCCCATGAAATCCGTATTCCCATTTATGTGATGATCATTGCCTCTGTTGTTAGTGCGGTTCAGATGCTTATCAATGCCTTTGCCTTCGGCTTATATGAATCATTGGGGATTTTTATTCCCTTGATTGTGACGAACTGTATTGTGATTGGCCGTGCGGAAGCCTACGCATCAAAAAATTCAGTCTATCATTCAATGATTGATGGCCTTGCGATGGGGTTCGGTGCAACCTTTGCCCTGTTCGTACTGGGCGCGATACGTGAAATTCTGGGTAATGGCACACTGTTTGATGGCGCGGATTTGCTGCTGGGCAGTTGGGCAAAATCATTGCGGATTGAAATTATTCATATGGATTCCCCCTTCCTGCTTGCTATCCTGCCACCCGGTGCATTTATTGGACTAGGCTTAATGCTGGCAGGAAAATACATCATTGATGAACGCATAAAGAGCCGGACAGAAAACAAAGAACGCCAATATAACGTAGAAAAAGGCTGTGGAAGCCATATCACAAGAAGCTGAAGGTGCAATCAGATATGAATCAACAAAAACGGGTTGAGATACTCACCCGCTTACGGGATCACAATCCACACCCGACTACCGAGTTGGTTTTCAATTCCCCTTTTGAATTGCTGATCTCCGTTTTACTGTCTGCACAGGCGACAGATGTCAGTGTGAATAAAGCGACGGCAAAACTTTATCCCGTTGCCAATACGCCACAAACGATCCTTGATTTAGGTGTTGACGGTTTAAAGGAGTATATAAAAACCATCGGGTTATATAACACCAAAGCGGAAAACGTGATTAAAACCTGCCGGCTTTTGCTGGAAAAGCATCAGGGTGAAGTGCCGGAAGATCGCGCGGCGTTGGAAGCTCTGCCGGGTGTTGGCCGAAAAACGGCTAATGTTGTGTTAAACACTGCTTTTGGTTGGCCAACCATTGCCGTTGATACCCATATTTTTCGCGTCAGTAACCGGACTAAGTTTGCGCCCGGCAAAAATGTGGATGAGGTGGAAAAGAATTTATTGAAAGTGGTACCCGATGAATTCAAGGTGGATTGCCACCATTGGCTGATCTTGCATGGTCGTTATACTTGTATTGCCCGTAAACCGCGTTGTGGGTCTTGTATTATTGAAGATTTATGTGAGTTTGGGGATAAGACCGAGTAATAAATCCCTCCCGCCAGATCAGGCGGGAGTTTTCTTAAATTACTTTTCTATTGTCAGAAACAAACACTTTTCAAGCGATTGCCAACGATAAAAAGGTTTCGACGTAACCTGGGAAGTAACAGCAATATATCCAGTGACTGCGAAGCTGGATTTACCGGATCCACTGACTCCGGTTGCTACAATAAAAGTGTTTTTCGGAATAGAGGGATTAATGTTTTTCAGGTTATGAAAATGTGCCCCTCTAATTTCGATATCTTTCATTTACGCACCTTTTTTGATAAAAAAACAGTCGGTTTATTATTAGAATACATCTTACAGGCAACCAAAATTGCTATTTCGACCTATACTCCTTATAAGATTCAATTTCACCTAATATAAAGTCACTGAAAGTACATGTCGTTTCTTTTATCAGTTCCCCTTCTGTATAACTATACACAACGGGATCATTTTGAAATCTATCGACAAAGAATAAAGATGAATATCCTTGGTGTAAAAGGAAAACAAACATATTTTCTGGTGGAATAATATTGTCAGACTCCATTAATGCCATAACTCCTTTATTTACATCATCTATTTCATTAAATAAAATTGAAGTTCCTATTATAAAGTCCCCAGCTTCAACTCCCATAAGAGATAGAAAAAGTTTATAGCACTCAGGTAATGAACCATATTTTTTCTCAAGCTCAACAAGTTGAGGTTCATCACACCCTTGCACACGCATCCCATTAACTCTTATGTCATTGATAAGGTCATTAAGTTCCTTTAAAAACATACAGTTACTCATATTTTACATCCATTTCCACTATTAACTCAATAAATATTAGAACACATATTTAAAAACTATTCATACAAAATATAAGCTTAAGCAAATGATTATCAGCCATTCGTCACCATTCAACCTTCATATTAATATATTCTCACCCCTCCGTGATAAGTCCAAACTGTATCTCCTCTACCTGAAGTTACATTTATTATGATGTTTTGATATGCTCTACTAAATTGCTCAAAAACTCCGCGACATGAATCGCAAATTGGATACCTTGAATGTAAGTTAATAGTACCACCCACTCCAGTATCATTAAATTTACGTGATATAGCCTCTAAAATCTTCACTTCCGTATCTTGGTTTCTAGGGATTGGAATTCCTTTTGCATTATTTATAACGAAAGTATCACGCGATGCTCGACTTTTATGATGAGTTGAAATGACATAGCCGCTCCTTTATAACTTTAAGTCGTCAAAAATAGAGAAATAAAGGAACAAAAGGCTATGTCACAGCAAGAT
>NZ_JBBMXH010000063.1:0-28373 GCF_037996725.1 Xenorhabdus entomophaga | reverse complement strand
ATTGCCAAAACTCCCACACGGTGCCGTGATAGTCATGGATAATGCGCGTTTTCATAAACGACTTGATACGATACAAGCGATAGCAGAGAGTCAATATCAATTAGAGTGGCTGCCCGCTTATAGTCCGGACTTGAATCCCATAGAACACAAATGGAGTGGGGCAAAAGCGATAAGAAGACAAAAAAGATGTTCAGTTGATGAGTTGTTCACCGAGCACATCGAATGTGTCAGGTTATGTTGATTCTGCTATATCTTTTCGCCAGCACTCTTCATTCCAATATTTATCAAAATATTTTCTGAATCCCATATTCTATTATTTCCTTGTTGTCGTACTGTATCTTGAAATCCATTGAATATACTCCGTACTACAAGAATCCGTTCCTATTCCTCCGTGCTCATCTCTTTTGTCTGGTTTATCCCCGTACTCACGGGGAACACATACCATCATCCGCCCGAATGCTGAACAATGCCGGTTTATCCCCGCACTCACGGGGAACACCGCATACGTGAACTGCGCAGCGGGGATGCCGCCGGTTTATCCCCGTACTCACGGGGAACACCACGACGGACTTATAAAGTACCTGAGTATTATGCGGTTTATCCCCGTACTCACGGGGAATACGTTAAATCGCTACTCGACGCACCAGTTAAATTCGGTTTATCCCCGTACTCACGGGGAACACAGTCTTAGGGTTTAGAGGCGGATTAATACCAGCGGTTTATCCCCGTACTCACGGGGAACACGTCTGTGCTCCTCTGTGATTCGCCTCGACCAAAGGTTTATCCCCGTACTCACGGGGAACACACCAGAGTCCACTCATTCAGCGTTAAAAATTCCGGTTTATCCCCGTACTCACGGGGAACACGGCGCATGGATGGATTTCTGTCGAGAATTTAACGGTTTATCCCCGTACTCACGGGGAACACTGAAGAATAGGTCGGGAAAACGGATGCCAACGCGGTTTATCCCCGTACTCACGGGGAACACGACCGCGAATCCGCCGAACTGCACGCCAAGGCGCGGTTTATCCCCGCACTCACGGGGAACACGGCCAGAAAGTGGCGTGTTAAACTGAAAGAACTCGGTTTATCCCCGCACTCACGGGGAACACTACGAACACGCAATGACGTTCCAGTTTGGGTGCGGTTTATCCCCGCACTCACGGGGAACACAATCGCCGAGCCGGGCGCAAATCGCGTGCCGTCGGTTTATCCCCGCACTCACGGGGAACACAGGTAATTCTATTTCGATATTTTCCCGACTGGCGGTTTATCCCCGCACTCACGGGGAACACTTTCGAGTCGCAGACTGTTTTGTTAAGGGCGGCGGTTTATCCCCGCACTCACGGGGAACACGGATATGGTGATACCCACATCCGTGGACTGCACGGTTTATCCCCGCACTCACGGGGAACACGAACGGGCCCCTCCCGGCTGTCCGACGGAATAGAGCCTGACACCCGCTTCTCCCACCCAAATGAGTAACGTCCCGGTTGTTGAAGCCAGTTTTACTGCTGCATGGCTGATGCGAGTTCCCGGCTCCAGCATAATGCAGGCGATGGAACCGACAGGAATATGCATGCGTTCACCGTTGACTTCATCGATCACAACGAACGCATTATCTTTGACATCAATACGCCCCATTCCGATAAAGATCATTGAGTTTCTGCCTTTGATGGGAATGGGTTTTAATGGAATGAATGCCATTACAATATCCTTAAATTACAAAGCTCTTATCAGCATTAACCCACACCCAAACGATTTTGCCCTGCCAAACCCTTTCCGGTATTGCTCCAGAAAAAGCGCGCTATCTGACAAGGTGAGCACACCCTGAAAATCCACGCTGGAAAATGCCACTTTCTGGCCTGAAGCTTTGAAGCTGCGATGTTGGGTATAGCGCTCAATATCTGGTGGGAAATCAAAACGAATACCCCATTGGGCAAGCCGTTTCTCATCCTGTATCCAGTTTTGGGCAGCTTGTGTCATCAAGGATTCCATCTCATCCGCGCCGATGCCAGCATCTTGTGCCTGACGCTTGGCATGCATCAAAACATCATGACGACGCTGTTTGCCTGAATCTTTATCGGTGAGGCAGACCGTGGGATTAACACGGAGCTTGAACGCCAGTTTTTGCCCATTATGTAACTTGGGCACAAAAGGCTTGGTCTGGATCTGTAAGCGCGGTGAATGGGTTATCGGTGTGGTCATGGATAACACCAGAAACTCCGGCCTGCCGCTCAGATTCGTCTCTTCCCTGAAAAGGAAATTGCGCTCTTCCTGCTCCGTAAACAGTTGCCACAACATTTGGTGGGAAGCATAGACATCATTTTTTGTCCGTCGCGCTGGTGGCTGTATATGATAATCAGAAGGGCGCAAAGTGACTTTAGACAGATACATTTGTTTCCTCCATTTTTGTCCCCTCCATTACGGATACCTGATACATCGTGCGCTGGGTAAATTGCCAGCGGCTGCGTGATAGCGGCTCATCCCAGAGCTGATGTGTCAGTATTGTGGTATCGGGAATGTCGATCTCGTTTTCATCGCCCTCCCAGAAGTAGCTCACCACATCGTGATAACCCAGCCAATAGCGGTCGGCTTTCTCTGATTGGGTTAAGGGAGGAAAGGGAGTATCAAGCGCTGATTTTAATGACGGATATTCTGCCAGTTGCGGCATCATTGGTAGTGCCAATGGACAGGATTTTCGCCCAAGACTGAGCGTAAAGACGGGTTTTCTCAGCGCATCTTGCAAAGTGGAAAGGGTGATCGTGGCCTGTTCAGTCAATGAAATGACGATAATCCACGTACCGTCGGTGCGATAATCCCGTGAAGACAGTACCGTGTTTAATTTAGATTTATCGCTCAACTCACTTTTGCGGGTCAGGTGCGTCTGTTTTTTCTCTTGAGAGGGAACCTGGGCTGTATGGTAATCCCGTATTAATGAACCTGAAACGCTCTGTTTAATGGCAATTTTGACACTTTGCTGCAACGTGGCAAGTTGTGTATCATCTTCACGTCGAATGCCAAGTGCAGCACCTAATAACCCTAAAATAGCCGAACGGGTGGGGTAAATGCCTGTTGGCCGACTTTCACCGACCGCTTCCACGCCCCAACTGGCAAGTGCACCGTATAAGCGAAAGACCAAGTAATTCTTCATATTTGGCCTCTTTTTTACTCAGTGACGAACTGAACCAGCTCAGTAAAACGACCTTTACCCGTGACGGCATTGATACTATAGCGGGTGTCAGCGCAAGCACCATAAACGTTATCGAAGTTATCCTTCTGTTCTTCCAATGCCGTGATAGCATCGATTGCCTGATCTTCACCATAAATAGGCTTTAAAAACGCGACAGAAAGGGAGCGGGGCTGATACTCTCCCTTTTCCGCCAACACATAACTGGCATAGGCGCGGGAGCCGAAACTGTTTTGTTTGCCGGATGGAGCAACTTTAACGGCGGCTTCTGTCAGGGCTGCAATCGCTTTATTCGCCAGAGCTTCATTGCCCGCCAGATTTTCTATTAATAAAGATTTGTTGATGCAGATATAGCTGTAGAACAGGGCAGCCCCGAAGCCCGCTTCGCCAATATGCGCTGAACCGGAATTACTTTTACCACCATTGAGATCATCGACAGCAGTAAAATAGTCATCTTCTACGGTGACACTGTGAACGCTGATAGCATGGGCAACCTGACAGGCGGCTTCCACACTGTAGGCCGGGCTGGACGCCAGCATGCGGCCAAACATTGCAATATCCACAGCTATTTTTTCTTTGCTCAGTAGCATCAACTCTTCTTTGGTTGGCGCGCGATTTTCGGTGATAAGTTTATCGGCCAGTGCAAAGGTCGCTTCTTTTTCTGCCGGGCTGATATGAGCCAGTTGTTCGATTTCCAGAGGTTCATCTTTTTTATTTTTACCGAAAACTTCCGCAATAGCGACAGCCCATTCAGTCGCTTGCTTCTCTTTAACGCCCCCATTAAGCAAGCGTTGATATACTTGGTATCCAAAACGTTTGGTGCGAAAACCAAGATGGTCTGCAAGGGCATCCTGAAACAGATCAGAAACCCGCCAGTGGCGTTTTAAACTTTGAGAGCTAATTCTTAATCTCTCTGCTCCCCCCATTTTGGCCGTTTTCGGGCGTCCGAGATCGTCACGATTCAGGTTGGCAGGCGGGTAGGAAGTTAACAGGTGTAGCTGAATAAACTGGCTCATTTAAAATTCCTTATCGATGAAAAGTGATTCTGGATGAAAAGTCATTTGGGTTATTTAGCGGCTTTTTATTTCGCGGCCTTGTAGTAATCCATTGCCCATCGCACACTGAGGCGTTTGTTGGCCCGATGCGGTCTTGACTGGTGGTGTTCCTTCATCCACTGTTCAATATCTTTGGCGAGGGATAGTACGGAAACCTGACCGTTGAGTTGTTGCAGAATACGTCGCAAACGCATAATGAACTCATCGGGAGTTTTGGCTGCCTGCAATTGAGCGAAACGGAGTGTACTGACAATGGGCTTGTCATTTTCTGTTTTGGTGCCAGCGGCAGTTGCCAGATTGGTGGGGGTATTTACTTTTACATACACCAGAGTGACGGCAATCATTGCCCACAGTGTCATGTCTTTTTGTTCAATTTCTTCGGCCTTCTTTTCTTCGCTGGCGCTTTCTTCAGGAGCCTTTTCAAGCAAACTGAACCAGAGTGCCCGAAAACCTTCAGTTAAAGTAACATCATCAATAACCTGACAACGCTTTAATTGTGCTTTGTAGAGTGTAGGCGCAGGGAGAATCTTTTTTTCTTTCAATTCGGAGGCTGATAAGAAAATGCTTTCCCACCAACGCATTAAACGGCTTTCGCTTAGGTTATTCATTGATAACCTCCTTTTTCTTGTTCTTGGATGATTTAGTTTCTATATCGTGTTCTGCCATAAATGATTTGATATCTTTGGAACCCATCAGCCACTTGGTCAGAATTTGCCGCGCCTCGATTTTCTTAGGCAGATTTTTGGGGGAGGTATCTTCTGACAGCACGAATTCATCAAAGAGATCAAAGCAGGTATTTTTGAGTTGATGGAGCCAGATTTCGGCCTCTTTGGTGGATAAAGCAGACGCTTTGTGCTGGCTTCTGATAATTTGTTGCGCAGCTTTAAAGAAAGTAGCTTGGGTGCGTTGATAGAAAATGGCATCAATAAACGACATATCGCCTTTTGCTTCATTCGGGCGATTGAACCACGCACTTTTGATTTGGGTACGGCACTGAGTCAGTGCATAGATTGAGAGATTTTGTAGTGTTTTAATTCGCCGGAAAATTGCGTCTTTCTTTTCAATCGGCATGGAAAACAAAGGCAACGTGGTGGAATACCAACCGCGGGCCTTCATATTGTCCATATCATAGCCAAAAACCCATAATCGTGGGGGGGAACTCTGTTCATCCGCAAAATAATCATTGAGTTGGCTGAAATGGTCGACAACCTGCGCTACCCGTTGACCAGATTGATTATCGGAAAAAGTCAGGCTATCCCAGATCTTGTAGGTAATACCACCGGGTTGCCCTTTAACAGACAGGTGTTCTTCATTCGGTTTTTTCGGATTCCATCGATAGGGCGTTAAGGGATGGTTCCATGTACCGGAATAATTGTTGCCATAGTTTTGGGTACGATAACCCGAAATGGATTGCTGGGTTGCCAGCCCCGTTAATTGGCAGATGGCGGGTTTTTCCTCTACTTCCAGACGAACCCGCCGTGGCATCGCCCAGTACATATGCAGTTCATGGACATTATGCGCGTAGATTTCAGTGCCTGTTTTCTGGCTGGTATGGGTTTTACCCAACCACGGAAAAACTTCTGAACTATTGAGTTCAGGATCGGGATAGCGCCAATGATCCCGGTTAACGACATTAAGCCAAAGCTTTTGCCATAACGGCGCATCTAATTCTGGCGGCTGAATTAAGGTCGTCAGTGGGCCACCGCCCCGTAACCCGACGCGATACCCAACTCCGCCGGCAGGCGCGTTAATCTGCAAGGTGAATAGGGCAATGGCGGCCATTTCAGGGGAAATCACGTCACATTGACCGCGTTTGATAAAGTGATCAGTATTGAGCCTGAGTGTATTTGCGCCCGGTGCTTCGATCAGTAATCCTGAAATCTCCGTTGATTTTGCCCCATCCAGAGAATCAAAATCCTGCATAAACAGCGGGCCACTCCCTGTCAGGTTGAAGGCATGTTCCACCCGATTAAGTGCGGTTTGCAAATCTGCCTGTGTCGGGGCTTTTTCATAAAAGTCATGCCATTCGTATTTGTCTTCGGGAGCGAAAACCGTTTGCAGCAAGCCAATCGCCAGTTGATAGGCTGCTCCCTGAAAATCAGCCCGTGGCAGGGCGAAATCGACAACAGCGGGATCACAGATTGCCGCCAGCGGCAGTTTTTCCTCGCTGCCATTTCTCATTCTAAAAGTCAGCCATACATCTTTAACGAGATTCATCACGCCTCCTGCTTAGGGGGTTCATAAAAACCCATGTTGGGATCGTAACTAAAATTGGGATCAATCTCCGGCAGCCAGATTTGCAGGTATTTGGCGGACTTGAATCTGTTCTGTAACTGCTCCACCGCCTGAGAAAGCGATTCTGGTACGGGTTGCAACTTATCGGCAAATCTGTTTTTGGGGAGTTTGAGAGTGCTGAGCTGAACAGGGAATTTTTCATCTTCTACCCACGGTATGAGTTCTCCCGCTTCGGTCAGTTTAACGAGCAGCACGTTCACCGTTTCGATGTCGCTAAATCGGGTACTGATATCCCTGTCATCGTCATACCAGCCGCCTGCACTGCGTTTACTGTATTCATAGCGCTGCCATTGCAGGGCTTGCGACCGCGCGATGGCGTCTTTGCTCCGTCCCTCAGCAATGGCTTCATCATCCTTGTATTTGAGTGCTTCTGGGATCTGCTCATCAACATCTTCACCGTAAACCGATTCGATCAACGTTCGTGCTTCAGCAGGCATACGAATAGCACCTAGGCGCAGTAGTTCACGTAAGCCAAGCCATAAACGCCCGGCTGAACGATAAACATATTGGGTATTGCGGAAATCTTTGCTCAGCCAATCAGCTTCGGGGTGATCGTCCCATTCTGGTGCGTGGAGATATAATTCAGGGGCGGTGCGGCTGTCGGTAATACCTTTCTGATATTCGCCATGTGCATTGCGGGTATGGCGATGCAAGCGACCAACTCGTTGAATCAGATCGTCGATTGGGCAGATATCAGAAATCATTACATCGGTATCGGCATCAAGGCTTTCCTGAAAAACCTGTGTTGTAATCAGGATCTTCCCTTGTCGTTTTTTCTGTGTGCTTTCTTTGCCAAATATATTCAGTACACGGTTTTCTATTATTTTCCGGTCATACAAAATAAAACGGCTGTGAAATAGCGAACAATTTTCAGGATCATCCATTTGCGATTGAATAATCTGAAAGGCTTGTAGCGCATCATCCACTGAGTTGCGAACCCAAACTACACATTGCCCGCTTTTAGCGGCATTCAGGGCGATTTTTACGCATTCATCCAGATGGTTCACGGTTTTTACCATGACAGTACGGCTGACATCCGGACGACTATTCAAGGGTGTTTCAATAATGGAATTTTCTGGATCTAATGTGACTTGCGTTGCCAGTGGAAAAGCGGTTTCCTGCAACTTCTGTGAAGGTATTCCGCTGGCAGATAACCAGATATCCACCAACCGTTGCCGCTGTTTTAAGGAGAGTGTGGCGGTCAGCAATATCACAGAACCCCCTTGATGCAGGTGCAGGCTCAGCAGGCTTTCCAGCAACGCAAACATGTATTCATCTGCGGCATGTACTTCATCGAATATCAATACCTTGCGATTTAGTCCGATCAACCGAAGTGACTGATATTTTCTCGGCAGAATCGCAAGTAATGCCTGATCGATAGTCCCTACGCCCACCGATGCCAATAACGCCCTTTTGTTGGAATCTGCCAGCCATTGATGGCACTGAGCTGTCGCGGTGATATCGTCTCTGGCGTAATCACTGTCGTTATGTTCAGAAGTCAGGATGATGTCACGAAAATTATCATTCATCTCACTTGCGCCGTGAGCAAGAACGAGGCTGGGTAATTTGCCATTTTTGGCGTTGAACATACGAGGGTAATGTTTGGCGATTCGGCTAAACATGGCATTGGAGGTTGCCATTGTCGGCAGGCCAAAATAGAAACCGTCCGCAGCACCGGTTTGCATTAAACGATGCGTGAGGGCAAGGGCGGCTTCTGTTTTTCCTGCTCCCGTCACATCCTCCAGAATAAAAAGTTGTGGGGAATCATCAATCGGGACTTCCTCAGCCCATTTTTGTAATGGGGTGGGAGAGAATTGATAATATTCCTGAATAGAGGTATACGGAGATATCAGAGGAGTATTCAGGACATCAATGTTATTCAGGACAATTTGAGCCTGTTTTTGGGTAAATTGCCAATATTCTGCCAGTGGAAAGGCTTTGGTCTGATAACGGAAATGATAACAATCGGAACCTATCCAGTCCGCCAATACCACAATACCGGCAAGTTGCCAGCTTACTTGTTTCAGTTTTTGTTGCCACTCTTTTGACAGCAGCTTTTCCAGTGGCAGATGAGGTTGAAAAAGTTTAAGCAGATCATGGGCAAATGCTGTTGCATCAACAGTATTTTGTGATTCAGTAAAATCGACAATATCTTTCCAATTACCCTCATCAATGGGTTTACCATGATGCCCGAGCATACACTGCATTAAAATCATCAACGCATCTTGGGCACGGTCTTTTTCTCTGGGTTGCAGGTTGTCATTTCCCACCAATGCAAACAGAACTTCATCCTGAATCTTTTTCCAGAAATACAGCCCCAGTCGATCATGCCGGAAATGTCGGGAATCGTAGGGCTTATGCTGATCAGGTTTAATGAGGTCAGTATCTTCCTGAGAATATAATTGCTGAAATGCAGAGGCAAATTTACCGATATCATGTAGTACCAGAAAAAACGAAAATAGATTCTGTAATGATTCTGGTGATAATTCTAAAAACTCTGCGAGATCTTGCGTCAGTTTTTTTTGTGGTGCCAATAATAATTGCCCCACAGCGGCAACATCCAGACAGTGATAAGCCAGAAGATGGTAGTCTTCGTCAGAATAGGGATTCTTTTTGGCTTTACCCCAATATCGCGTGAGGTAGCCAAAACTATTTATTAATTCAGGCATGTTTTTTCACGGTGAAATAAAATAATAACCGTGCTCCATTAATGAATTGTTATTGATCTTCTTTGTGTTCGATATATTGACTGAAACGAAGTAAATAACCATCTGGATCTTGAACAAGAAACTCTCTCTGACAGGCTTGAGTATCACCTATATAGTAATAGTTATCCTCCACTGGGCGAAAAAGCGTGATTCCATTAATTTCCAGATTTGCCAGAATTGGTGTGATGTCGTCAACTTCAATTTGCAAATTAATACCACGCCCTAAAGGCTTACTAAGCTCTCCGGTATTCCAGCCACTGTCATGAAATGCCTCCAGCATTAATTGCGCTTTGCCTAAACCTAAATAAGCAAAATCGGGATCTTCTCGCTGAATTAATATTTCGAAACCCAATATTCTCTGATAGAAATCAAGTGAAACAGGGAAATCAGTCACAGTCAGTTCTGGTACCATGCGATTCCAGTACATTGTTTCTGTTATGGTGTTAGTGCTCAAAGGTTTTTCCTGTGTTAAAAATAGCGCTCTAATTAAAAAGATAGTTAAATATTTCTATTTAATGACTGATTTTGATAGGTTACACCATTTTATATTGTTATCTCACTAGTGTTTTTTCTTATATGGAATATTGATCACATTTAGAATCCTGTGAACAGGTACAGGATGAAAATCCTGTAGAGGCATGATCTAAGTTTTGGTATTTCGTTTGACTTTAATAATCACTTGCAAGAACTCCTCCTGAGAGCCTTTTTTTGGCAACGCCTTGCCTTTATGTGTCGACGTTTTATCCTGTTTTCTGATTTTTTTGCATCTTGCTTTGTTATGTCTGGACTAACACTTTTCTATCTTGTTATCAAATCTACAGAAGATAGATAAGAAAAATAGAAGGAAGAATTAGGCTGCTTTTTAGCCTAAAAAAATGGTAGAATTTTTATTCTCTAAAAAGTATTTATAAAACAGGTGGATAATCTTAGTGTGTTCCCCGTAGGCACGGGGATAAACCGATTGAATTTGTTTCATTGACTGAGCAAGTTGTGTGTTCCCTGTAGGCACGGGGATAAACCGGATACCGGGCAAGCCCGGCCTTTTCACAGACAGTGTTCCCCGTAGGCACGGGGATAAACCGCGCCTTTGTGTTTGCATATTGAAAAATGACCAGTGTTCCCCGTAAGCACGGGGATAAACCAGTTCCCCGCTGCTCATGCGATTAGCTAATTGGTTATGATCTCGGAGAGGGATAATTGAATTAATTATTACCTTATGTGGTTACTTGCAAGCTTATACACTTCGTTTTGCTCACGTTTACCAACCGCAACCACGGCAATAATTAATTTTTTTTCAATCACCTGATAAACTAATCTGAAGCCGGAAGCTCTCAATTTTATTTTATAACAATCCGGCATATCGTTTAATTTTTCGGAAGGAATATGTGGTTTTTCACAACATTTTTTCAATTTCTTAGCGAATTGTCGTTGAATAGTGTTATCCAGACGATTCCATTCTTTTTGAGCATCTTCCCTAAATTTAACTTTATAACTCATAAATATTGATCCAAATCCACATCAACTAAGGATTGATTCTCCCGTTCTTTCACTATCTTAACTAATTCCTGATCATCAAGAGCTTCTAACATTTTTTCGTACAGTTCCGCAGGAACACAATAAAATGCAGGTTGATTTCTATTCAGAATAGCGACCGGATAACCTTCTCCTGCGCTGACAGTTGCCATAGGATTTTTCTTTAATTCACTGATGCTGGCAGCCATGTCGCTCAAAATGATATTAGCCATAATTCCTCACTAAAAGACCTGTTAACTGGTCTGATTCTAAGCTGCAAAAAATCGGTTAACAAGTCTTTTATAATTGGTTTATCCCCGCACTCACGGGGAACACTATTCCCGATGCGGATAGTACGGGGTTTTAATCGGTTTATCCCCGTACTCACGGGGAACACTCATCGTTAGCCAATCCACATCGGAGGAGGGGCGGCTTATCCCCGTACTCACGGGGAACACCCTAATCCTACCCATCTGTTTTATAACCATTTTTCAGAGCAGAAAAATTCTACCACTTTTTTAGCCTATCAATCAGTCAAATTCTCCCTTTCATTTTTTCTTATTTTCCATTTGTAATGCAGCTCGCATTTTATCCATATTCTTAATTGTTGCTTATCAAATTATGAGACTCCTATCGCAGCAATCACAAAATAACCTGTTAGCCTTAACCGAAATAAGAGCGCTCTCATTTTAGTTTAAGTGAAATAGATTTGAGCGAAATAATAACGAGATAACAATAAAGAGAACAAAACCATGAAAACCATTCTATTGTGTTGTGCAGCGGGAATGTCTACCAGCATGTTGGTGCAGCGTATGCAGTCGGAAGCCGAAAAACGGCAGTTGGATGTGGCTATCAAGGCCGTGCCAGCGCTGGAGTTGGAAGCGTGCATTCATGAAGCCGATGTGATTTTACTGGGGCCGCAAATTCGGTATGAGCTTGCCCGTTTTACTGCACTGGCTGAACCGGCAGGTAAACCCATCAGTTTGATTAATATGTTGGACTATGGCGCACTTCGGGGTGATAAGGTGCTGGATCATGCCTTAAACCTGCTGGAATAAACTTTCATCAAATGGAGTGGGTCTATGAGTATTTATGCTTCCATGACACGCATTGTAGAAAGCCATATCGCGCCCATTGCAGGGAAAATCGGTAGTCAGCGGCATATTATTGCGATACGTGATGGTTTTATCTCAGCAATGCCTTTCCTTATTATCGGCAGTATTATGCTGATTGTGGCAAATCCGCCTTTTGATGCGCAAACTTCATCTTCTTTTGGTCAGGATTGGCTAGCGTTCGCTAAGACCCATTGGGTAACCATTACAATGCCTTTCTTTATGACGATGGGATTGATGAGTATTTTTGTCTCCATCGGTACGGCCTACAGTCTGGCGAAGTCTTACGGGTTGGATGGGTTGACTTCCGCGTTGCTGTCTTTGATGGCGTTTTTGCTGGCGGCGGCACCACAGGTTGAAAATAAAATGCCGCTCGATTTTCTGGGCGGGGCTGGGGTCTTCACTGCATTAATTTGCGCAATTTGGTCGGTAGAGTTGATTCGATTGCTTAAGAAATACAATATCGCCATCCGTATGCCCTCTCAGGTTCCACCCGCCATTGCCCGATCTTTTGAACTGTTGTATCCCGTTATTGGTATTTTACTGACGGTTTATCCCATCAGCTTGCTGTTGCAAAGTGAGTTTAATTTGCTGTTACCCGCTGCGGTAATGCAGGTATTCCAGCCACTGATTGCTGTCGGGGATACGTTGCCCGCCGTGATGTTGTTGGTATTGGTCGCTAATTTGTTATGGTTCGCGGGCATTCATGGCGACAATATTGTCACCGGGCTGCTTAATCCGATCTTTATGACCAATATCGCTGCCAATGCCGCGTTGATGACTCAGGGAATGGCAACCACGCAGATTTTGACCGCGCCTTATTGGTCTTTTTATGTCTGTATCGGTGGTTCAGGTTCGACATTGGTATTGGCGTTCCTCTATCTATGCAGCCGCTCAATTCATCTTAAAACTATTGGCAAACTCAGCGTTGTACCCGCCATGTTCAATATTAATGAACCGTTGCTGTTTGGTTCTCCGGTTGTGATGAATCCCACTTTATTGATCCCACTACTGGTTGTGCCGCTGGTGAATGCGGTGCTGGCTTATGGAGCACTGCATCTGGATTTAGTGCAAAAGATGATTGCCATTGCTCCGTGGACTGCGCCAGCCCCGATTGGCGCGCTGATTTCTGCTGCCTGGGATTATCGTGCGATTGTGCTGGTCGGGGTGTTGATGGTGATCGATTTGCTGATTTGGTATCCCTTCTTCAGGGTGTATGAAAAACAGCTTTTGGCGGAAGAGCAGCAAGCAAAAGATTTAGCTGAGGCAACACCATAATTTCAGGGGGAATTGACGCGTGTCTATTGATTTGGAACAGCAGATTATCGAGTTACTGGTTCATGCCGGCAGTGCGCGCAGTAGTGCATTAATGGCATTGCAGCAGGCGAAGGAAGGAAACTTTCAACAGGCCGAGGTGCTGATGGAAGAGTCCCGGCAGGAGACTCGCGCAGCTCATGTTATCCAGACAAAACTGATTGGACTGGATGAAGGGTGCGGAAAATTACCCATCAGTTTGATCACGGTTCATGCTCAGGATCATTTGATGAATGCGATGGTAATTCAAGATCTTGCTGACAACATGATCGATCTTTATCGGCGCTTGCCGGTATCCGATCGTCAGGCGGTATAAAAAGAGGTTCATATGAAACCGATCAAAATTGCAGTGATTGGCGGTGGCAGCAGTTATACACCAGAATTGGTGGAAGGGATTATTCAACGCAGGAAAATGATCCCCCTGTCTGAACTGGCTTTGGTGGATGTGGAAGCAGGACGGCAGAAGGTGGGGATCATTGCCGGATTGGCACGCCGTATGCTGGATCGTCACGGTTTGCAGCATGTTGCATTGAGTGTGCATTATTCGCTGGATGAAGCGATCAGCGGGGCCAGTTTTGTTCTCACCCAACTAAGGGTTGGTCAGCTTCCTGCCCGTGCTGCTGATGAGCGTCTGGGGTTGAAATATGGCCTGCTTGGGCAAGAAACAACGGGGATTGGTGGATTTGCCAAGGCATTGCGCACCATTCCTGTTCTGCTGGAGATTGCACGTAAAGTTGAACGTCTTGCACCGGATGCGTGGATCATCAATTTCACCAATCCGGCGGGGATGGTGACAGAAGCTGTGTCCCGCTATAGCAAAGCCAGGATCATCGGGTTGTGTAATGTGCCGATCTCCATGCAACATATGATCGCCAATATGTTGCAACAGCCTTATCAGGATGTACTGTTACGTTTCGCGGGCCTTAACCATATGGTTTGGGCACATCAGGTATTGGTGAAAGGGAAAGATGAAACAGAGCGGGTGCTGGAGTTGCTGTGTAGCGGGGCAGAATTGACGATGAACAATATCAGGGAAGAACCTTGGCCGCCGGAGTTTTTACGGGCGTTGGGAGCGATCCCGTGTCCTTATCACCGTTATTTTTATCAGACTGGCAAAATGTTGCAGGAAGAGAAGGAAGCGGCAGCCAGCAAGGGCACACGGGCGGAGCAAGTGATGCAGGTGGAGCGGGAATTATTCGGATTGTATGCTAATCCAATGCTGGATCACAAACCGGAGCAATTAAGTTTCCGCGGGGGATCTTTCTATTCTGAAGTTGCATTGGAATTGATCTCTGCAATCCACAATAATCTCGGGACACAGTTAGTTGTGAATACGATGAATCACGGAGCTATTAATGGCCTGCCGGATGATGCGGTGATTGAAACCAACTGTGTTGTTGATGCCCAAGGAGCACACCCTCTGGCATTTGGTCAGTTGCCGGATAGTATGCTGGCGCTGACACAGCAAGTAAAAACCTTTGGGCGTCTGACGATTGAAGCTGCGGTTCATGGTGATCGCAAGGCCGCTTTGTTGGCGTTGGTGACGCATCCCTTGATTGCAGATGTTGCACTGGATTCATCATTATTGAATGAAGTATTGGATATCAATCGCATGTATTTGCCACAGTTCCAATAGAACAGGCATTAATTCATTGGGATCACAAGGAAAAAGCATGGTAACACTGGAAGATGTGGCCGCTTACTCTGGCGTTTCCCGCGCCACGGTATCACGGGTTGTCAATGGTGATAAAAACGTAAGGGAGACAACTCGCGCCAAAGTGGAAAGCGCCATTATGGAATTGGGCTACAGCCCCAATCTGGCGGCGCGTGAATTGGCATCCAGTCAGAGTCATACGTTGGGATTAGTGACCACTTCCTATCGTGGTGGCTTTTTCGGTGCTTTGATGGATAGCATCCAGACGGAAGCCGAATTACACGGCAAACAGCTTCTGGTTACGCAGGGAAGAAACAGTGCAGAGAATGAATGGCAGGCCATCACCTATCTGCATAGTTTGCGTTGTAATGGATTAATCCTGCATGTACGTGCTATCAGCGATGATAAATTGCAGCAGCTTGCACACGGCGGGCATGCTTTCGTGTTGTTGGATCGGTTGGTATCCGGGCTGGAGCAGCGCTGTGTTGCCTTTGATCATCACAAAGCCGGTTACCTTGCAGCTCAAACTTTGCTTGAATACGGGCATACCCGCATAGCTTGTGTCAGCGGCCCTTTGATGCGTTATCCAAGCCTACAGCGTCGTCAGGGGTTTTTGGATGCTATGCAGGACGCAGGATTACAACCGATCGCGTGTCTGGAGGGAGAGTATGATTTGCAAAGTGGTTACCGGCAAACCCGCGCGATTTTAGCAACATCACGGCCTGATGCTCTGTTTTTCTGTAGTGAAGAAATGGCACTCGGCGGATTATTGGCGATTACGGAGCAAGGTTTGAGCGTTCCTGAGGATATTTCCATCATTTGTTATGACAGCGGTGAACGGGCGGCATTTATTTACCCTGCGCTGACCAGTGTCCATTTTCCTATCACTGATATGGCGCGTTTTGCCACGCGCCTATTACTTGAACCCGACACACAACATCCCATATTTTCGCCTCAGATTATTTATCGGGATTCGCTCAAACGCATGTAAAGCATCACAGTTTGAGAAGCAATTGATAAATGAGTGAGAGTGCACCAGCATTTTTCGCTAAAAAGCGTATTGTAATGGTATATAAATGTGTTAAGACCGCGAACTATTCATCTGTACCTATCCATCTGTACGTATCATAACTGATTGCATTACATTGAAAATGAAGAAAAAACGCCCAGCTTTACAAGATGTTGCAGACCTCGTTGGGGTCACCAAAATGACGGTTAGCCGTTTTTTACGTAATCCGGATCAGGTTTCTGAAGCATTGGGAAAACGAATCGCTGAAGCAGTGGACCAATTGGGCTACATTCCCAATCGTGTGCCGGATATTCTTTCCAATTCCACCAGCCGTGCGATAGGCGTTTTGCTTCCTTCATTGACTAATCAAGTTTTTGCCGAGGTTATCCGTGGGATCGAACATGTGACCGATCGCAATGGATATCAGACCATGCTTGCCCACTATGGATACTGTGCCCAGAAAGAAGAAGAGCGTTTACTTTCCTTGCTTTCTTATAATATTGATGGCCTGATTCTGGCAGAACGCACACATACTCCCAAGACACTGAAAGTGCTGCAAACAGCAGGTATTCCTGTGGTGGAATTAATGGACAGCATATCGCCTTGCCTTGATATTGCGGTGGGAATCGACAATTTTGAAGCGGCGCGTCAGATGACGCTGGCAATGCTTGAACGTGGTTGCCAGAACGTGGTTTACCTCGGCGCCCGGCAGGATGAGCGGACGCTGATCCGTTTACAGGGGTTTGAAGCGGCGATGCGAAGTGCAGGGCTTCAGCCAAGAAAAGTTATGACGCCAGCCAGTTCATCCTATTCTTTGGGGGCGCAGCTTTTGCAGGAAACCTGCCAGAAATACCCTGAAGCTGATGGCTTGTTTTGCACGAATGATGATATTGCCATTGGGGCGATTTTCGAGTGTCAGCGTCAGGGAATCAAAGTACCGGAAGAAATTGCTGTAGCTGGTTTTCATGGTCATGATATTGGTCAGGTAATGACACCGAAACTTGCCAGTGTTCTGACTCCCCGTGATTTGATGGGACGCAAGGCGGCAGAAGCCCTGCTTGTTCGTTTGAAGGGGGTGCAGCCGGAACAAACTCTGATTGATGTTGGATTTACGCTTTCATTGGGTGAAAGTGTTTAATTTTTGTAGCTTAATATGCTGTTTTTCCATCTTCAATTGCGATAAGCCTCACATTTTCCTTTTTTGTCGATCCTGATTGATTGCTCCCCATCCTGAGCTACTGTTAATGTTACCGGTAATAGTTACCGGTAACATTTTTGCAGGTAAGTCACAGAGATTCAGGCAGTAAGATCTGCATAAAGGAGTTTGATATGAGCGATACCCAACAGCGAAACCATGTTTTTGTCTTGATGGGGGTATCCGGCAGCGGTAAGTCTGCGGTTGCCAGCGGTATTGCCCGTGAACTGGGTGCTGCGTTTCTGGATGGGGATTTTCTTCATCCTCGCGCCAATATTATGAAAATGGCACAAGGCCATGCCCTGAATGATGATGATCGTCAGCCGTGGCTGAAGGCACTCAACGACGCCATTTTTGCTATGCAGCGCACCAATCATGTCTCCTTGCTTGTGTGCTCCGCCTTGAAAAAAAGCTATCGGGATATGCTGCGTGATGGCAACAAAAACCTGTCCTTTCTTTATATGAAAGGGGATTTTGATTTAATTGAAAGCCGTCTGAAAGCACGCAAGGGGCATTTCTTCAAGCCGCAAATGTTGATTTCACAATTTGAGACATTGGAAGAGCCGACCAGTGATGAAAAAGATGTCCATCATATTGATATCAAACCTGCTCTGGATGAAGTGATCAAAAACACCATGCATTCTATCGAGCGCACAATAAAAACTACTGACCGTATTAGCAAGGGACATTCATGAGTACATTAACTCTGGTTATGACGGCCGTCGGCTCTGTCCTTCTATTATTATTTCTGGTGATGAAAGCCAGAATGCACGCTTTTATTGCCCTGATGCTGGTTTCGATGGGCGCGGGGATTTTTTCCGGGATGCCATTGGAAAAAATCACCCAGACCATGCAAAACGGCATGGCCGGCACGTTGGGGTTCCTCGCTGTTGTTGTGGCACTGGGCGCGATGTTTGGCAAAATCCTGCATGAAACAGGGGCGCTCGACCAGATTGCGGTGAAACTGCTGGGTAGTTTTGGCGAAAAGCGGGCAAATTACGCATTGGGCATTGCCGGGCTTATCTGTGCATTGCCACTGTTTTTTGATGTGGCGGTCGTTCTGTTGATTGGCGTGGTGTTTGCTGTTGCCCGTCGCACCAATGGTAATGTAGTGAGACTGGCGCTTCCTCTGTTTGCCGGTGTAGCCGCCGCTGCTGCGTTTTTGGTGCCGGGCCCGACGCCTATGCTGCTGGCTTCCCAAATGGGAGCGGATTTTGGTTGGATGATCCTGATTGGCCTGAGTGCTGCGATCCCCGGTATGTTACTGGCTGGCCCGATATACGGTAATTTTATCAGCAAATATGTCACGCTGGATTTGCCTAAAGATCTGAGCACGCCCAGCATTGGCAAAAACCAAATGCCTTCCTTTGGTTTCAGCCTGGCGCTGGTGTTGTTCCCTCTGATATTAGTTGGTTTGAAAACCATCGGTGCGCGTTTTGTTGATAAGCAATCTACGCTATACCAATGGCTGGAATTCATCGGGCATCCTTTCACTGCAATTTTGATTGCCTGTTTGGTAGCGATTTATGGTCTGGCAATTCGTCGCGGCATGAGTAAAGACAAAGTGATGGATGTCTGTTCCGCTGCGATTCAACCTGCGGGAATTATCCTGCTGGTGACAGGCGCGGGGGGTGTGTTCAAACAAATTCTGGTGGATTCCGGCGTTGGGCCTGCCTTGGGAAATGCGTTGGTTGGTGCGGGCCTGCCAATCGCGTTGGCGTGTTTTATTCTGGCGGGTGCTGTGCGTGTGATCCAGGGTTCGGCCACTGTGGCGTGTTTGACTACAGTAGGATTAGTTATGCCAGTGATTGGCGAATTGGGGTATACCGGTGCACAAATGGCGGCGCTGTCAGTATGTATTGCTGGTGGTTCTTTGATTCTTAGCCATGTGAATGATTCCGGTTTCTGGCTGTTCGGTAAATTTACCGGTGCGACAGAATCCCAGACCCTGAAAACGTGGACGATGATGGAAACCATTCTCGGCACAACCGGCGCAGTTGTTGGCATGATCTATTTCGCCATGCTGTGATGTGGTGACGTTTTTTTAGATATTTCTGATGGCACCTTATGATTGATTAAGGTGCCGTTTACTCTGTTCCAGTGTTAACCGCGTTCGTCTGCCGCTAAATAAACCTCATTTCCTGTTCGTTTACCAATAGCAAGCACTAATAAGACAATGATGTTGTCATTGACTTCGTATACTAACCGATAGCCAGAAGAACGTAATTTGATTTTGTAACGATTGCTGCGACCGCTCAATCTGGCCGCAGGAACATGGGGATTTTCTAAACGTTCGGCCAATTTCTTTTTGAATTGTTCACGAATGGGATGCCCCAGTTTTCCCCATTCTTTTAGCGCCCGTTTTTCAAATTTGAGGCTATAAGTCATCGAGATTGACGCTCACAAATTCAGGGGCTTTCATGCGTTCATCTGCAATATGATTTAATTCAGCATCTTCCGCAAGTTCCAGATAATAAGCGTAAAGCTCTGGAGGAACACAATAGAATGCAGGTTCATTGCGGTTTAGGATAGCAACAGCGCCACCTTCACCATCAGTCACTGTTCCCATTGGATTGCGTTTTAAATCGGTAATACTGGCTGCTATTGTTGTCAGAATTTGATATGACATATCGCTCTCCTTGTTGAAATTTCACTCAGTATAGCATCTTTAAAAGCATCGTTTAAAGACTCTTTCGACTTGTATCTAAATTGCAGGGAACGATTTATCGCTCCACCAAACCCACAAACTGCTTATAAAGCGCTTCGGCACTGCGTTCATAACCGGCAGCGGAAAGGTGAACATAATCAGAACGTGCGAGATTTTGCTGCGCCCATCCTTTGACTGAACATGACCCGCCCATATATTCCCGCCAATCCCAGAACAGGATGTGCTGTTCTTTGGCAACGGCTTGCTGAACTTGAATAACTCCGTCAAGTAAAGCTGGTTGCTGTTCACTACAGCTTGCCGCGGTTTTATTTTTCAATGAATCATTTGGCCCAATCAGCAGGATAACGGCTTGCGGTATTGTTTTGCGGATGTCTTTTATTTTGGATGTCAGCTCGTTCTGATAAGCAACCAAATCCAGAGAATCATTAAAGGCTTCATTAGTGCCGTAGGCGAGAAGCACCAAATCCGGCTTCATTTGAGCCAGCGTATCAATCCACTGAGGCTGCCATTTATCCAGCATGCTAATGGTGGCACCGTTAATGCCCAATGCAGATAGCATGATGCCGGGGCTTTGGCGTCTTATCAGCCAGCCGCCGATTTTCAATTGTGTATCCTGCGGATAGAGCGAGATTGGATACGTGACGCTCTTTTCTGGTGAGAAATGCCATTCGCTGTTTGTTGCAGGTAAATCCCATGCTCGCATTGAAGCTGGTTGCGCCTTGATTTGAGCCGCTTCATGGGATTGATACAGGGCGCTTATCCAATATTTATCACGGTTGGCAGGGGATAAATCCAGCCGTATTGTGCTGCTGGAACTTTCCGGAACGGCAATAAATCCTCCCAGCGGAAAATCTGCCCGATTGTCCTTACGGCTGCTTGAAAGCCACCAGCCCGTTTTATCCTCAGTAAACTTTACTACGGCGTTACGCTGCCCGGGAATGCTCATTGGAGGAACAAAGCCCGGCCCCGCATCGCCATAACGGTTCTGTAATAAATTGCGCAGCTTGCCCGTAAAAAAATCGGCGGCAGTGTGTGAGTCCCCCAATTGCACAAAATGAAGTTGGCGAGTATCGCTGTAACGCAGCTTATCCGCCAGTCGTGCGAAATTAGGATCACCAAAATCCGTCAGTTGTTGCTGACGGTACGTCTGCGTGATTTGGCTTTCCGGCGAGGGCTGGGATTTTTTATCGTGGCATGATGACAGGCTCGTAGCGAGCGCGATAACCAGCCCTGCACCCATTATCCGATAAAACCCACGGAATATTCTAAATGGTTGCATCTTCTTTAACTGGCTCCTGAATAAATGTAATCAATGAAAATAGATAGTTAGAGATGGTTTGTTGCCCATTCAAACTGAAATGAATACCATCGCCACTCCGAAGTTTGATTGTGCTGCTGCCATCACCAATATAGTCTGAATAATTCTCCGACTTATATTTGAACATATTATTGGCTGAAATATAGATTTCCCCCATTTTTGTTACCTCGGTTTGATACAATTTATTAAGGTAAACCATACTATTGGAGAGTTTTTTCTGGCGCATATTGGGTGGGCCAACCCAGATGACATCCACATGATGCTGGCGGGCATCATGCAAAATAGCTTCAATGCGTTGACGATAAAGATTTTCCCAATCCTCGCTGGCGAATTTCAAATAAGGGCCTCCACGTTTTGTTGGCATATCCCAAGGGTCATTAGGGCCTAAAAACATGACGACCAATTTAATATCAGGGTTATCTCTCAGGGCATTGCTAATGGTTTTCGGCCAATCAAAGAACCCGGGATAAGACAATCCGGTACTTTGCTTGCTTAAATTAATGCTGGAAATACCATATTCCTGATAAAGACGACGTTTTAAATGCGGAGCAACGCCCTGCATCATTGAATCACCGGCAAAGAGTACCTTATCTTTTACGCCGAGATTAACGTGAGTCTTCTGGACAATCTCAATGACAGAGTTTTGTACTGAGCTATTTTGGAGCCAGGGCGTCTGAACGAGTTTAATATCCTTTTGCAGTAATGCTGGAAATGCGAAAGAGAGATTCTCGATAGGATGCACATAACCTTCAAGAAAGCGCAGGCCGACTTGAAAATCAGGAGGAAACACGACTCGGGTGCCATCACTATTCATGGTTTGTGTGTGATTATCTTGATATTTGCCTGTTGCATATGCCATGAATGTCTCACTGGCAGCAAGTGAGCCTTGCTGAATATTATTACCTAAATCCCACAATCGCTCACCCTTGAGGGATGCCCAGGGGCTATTGCGGTGATATTTCTGTTGCCAGAAGTTATCCAACGAACTTTGATTCAGCCAGATGAGCAACAGACTGGTTACGGAAACGACACAAATCACTTGTCCGACTTTTTTAAGATTAGATATAAATTCAGAAGTTGGCATAGATAAATCCCGGCATTCCAGAAGGTGACAATATAAATACCAAAGTGAGGATCAAGGCTAAGGGAATCGGATAATAAACCCAGGAAATCAGGTTATGATTTTTTTCAATTTTATTTCTGAGATTCACCAGCCACGGATAGATAATAAAGAATCCCCAAAAAGCCATTAATAGCGCGCTGCTGGATAGCAGTGCTGTGAAGATATCTCCGGAGAACAATTGATTTAACACAGCTAACGCATCATTAAAAGTTGGGCTACGGAAAAAGACCCACGCAAAGCAGACAAAATGGAATGTCACCACGCGGGATAAAAATAATGAAATAGGGTTCCTTGCTTGTAATTCGTTATGTTTTTTCGCCGTGGGGAACAGGGCACTTTTCATCTTTTGCAGAATTAACCCTAAGCCATGAATCGCTCCCCAGATAATAAAACTGAGACCGGCGCCGTGCCATAGACCCGAAATCACCATGGCTATGAACATATTCAGATTCTTGTGGAATGCGCCTTTTTTGTTACCACCCAGTGGAATATAGACATAATCACGGATGAACGTTGACAAGCTGATATGCCAGCGTCGCCAAAACACCTGTAAATTTTCGGCAAGATAAGGGGCATCGAAATTGCGTGGTACGTTGAAGCCTAATAGCAGGGCGATACCAGTGACAAGATCGGTATAGCCGGAAAAATTGAAGTAGATATTCCAGGCATAAGCATAAATTGCCACAAGGATTTGACCGGCATGATAGCTGGTTGGATCTTCGAAAACAGGATTAACAAAATTCTCAGAGAGCGTTGCACTGAGTAAAAAGAGTTTTGCGATAGCGAGCGCGATCAATAGCAATGCTTTTAAAGGCTCCAGCATCACTCTGGATGCTGTCTGAATTTGTGGCAGAAAATCTTTGGCCCGATTGATTGGCCCGGCGACGATGCTGGGAAAAAAACAAAGATACAAAATGACATCAGGCAGTGGAGCGGGAGGCAGTTCCTTCTTACATACGGATACGACATAACTGACCGAATGGAAAGCATAGAATGACAGCCCTAACGGCATCAGCAATTCCAGTACAGGCAGGTCTACGGTAATGCCAATATTGGCTAATGACTGCTGAATAGCTTCCTGGAAGAAAGAGTAATATTTGAAGGCCGTGAAACAGCCGAGAATACCGAATGTCAGCAGAGTGAATATGACTTTGTTGGATAAATAACGACTGAGAATATTCGCCAAGAGATAAATAAATAGGGTATAGGTGAATAAAATGTAGGCGAAATTTGCTGAAAAAGAGAATACAAGTAAATAACTAACTAAAATTAATAAGCCATTCTGTAGCTTGGGGGCCTTCTGCAAAAGCCAATAAACAACAAGCAGAATAACAAACGATCCAAGAAACTCAAAAGAAAAAAAATTCATATTAGGCTCTGGCTAACCATTTATCGTTGGGGGAAGGTATATAATTGTGGGGTACATTATAGTATGGAATTTATCTATGTTTACAATAGGTAATATAGGAGAGGCTTATAAAAAAAGAATCCACTTTGCAATTAATACAAAATGGATTATTGAGAGATTATTGTACTGGCGGCTCCATCGCCTTTTTGTTTATTTATCCGTATTCTTATTGGATAGTGAATTCCTGTACCTGTGAAATCAATTGCTTATTGCCATTAAATACCTGATGCAGATAGCGATTGTAGTCAGCACCCAGTTCGGAATAACCATTAAGGTTATCGATAAGTTTGCTGGTATTCAGCGGCTTCTGCTCTGTCCTCTGGTTTGCACGCGAAGAACGTAGTGACTCATAGGCGTGGTGCGTGTTCAGGTTTTTCATATAGGCAACGACAGAATCATCAATGGAATGGTAAACAGAATAACCTTTGACTTTTCCTTTCGTTTTACCACAAGAGCCACAGCGCATACCAAACAAGTTTTTGTTTTTCTGGGCAAGTTCTGACGTTCCCCAGCCGGATTCTGCTGCTGCCTGAGTGGCGACAAAATGGGTCGGTATAATATCAACCCGACTCAGCAATTTATTCCAACTGACCTGTTTTGGTGAGTTACAGGTCATTTTGTAATCCACGCAAAGCTTTTTTAATCGATTGATATCCTGTGCAGACCAGTTGCGTGTTTTCTGGTGTGACAGGAGCCATTTGCGGTCTTGCATAATCTTTTGATTATGCTTATCAATTACAGGGACAACAATATTTAAAAACGCTTTCTTCCGGGGTGTACCTGAAGGGTACTTTCGCAAATCAGGCAAATCTTTCTGAATGCCATTGTGAGAATACTCTTCCATTTTTGCGGTACTGGTCGAGGCATAGCCCAGACCGGTAAAGATTAATGAGATAAAGAAAGCGAAGACCGCAGTTGTCCTCATCATTCGAGAGGGCATTTGCTTCTCCTCGTTTTATTACTCTGGATAAAAAACAAACGAATATTAGCAGGGCAAACAATATCTGGCTACTGTTATTCGTCATTCATAAGGTTCGTTTCTGTAACGAATGTTAGCACCCTACTGACAAATATCTATATTTTTTACGTTGTATGGTAAATAAGTGTAATGATTATTATGATTTTATCTGGTGGATAGTATTGGTTGTTTAATGTTTTCCTATAATTAAGGGTGAGTTTTATTCTAGGGGTTTAATTTGATTACTTGTTGTTTTTAAGGAATTATTTTCTAATGTTAATAGATTAATAACAGGGTGGTTTTGTTAATTTTATTATTGCGTGAGTTGTGGTTTGAATCAGTAAAAATTAATTATTAATTTTTCTGGTTTATTTTCTGTTAATTACCATAATTGGTTGAAAAATGTTTTTATTGATCTATCAGGATTGGTAATGTTTTTGGTTCTTATGTTATTTGTGTAAACAGAAATTAAAAAGACAGGTTGACTATAATATAAAGCATTTCCTATTGGGATAGTCTGTTGCTTTAATTAATAATTATGTAAAAAACAACATAATAAAAATTGATGAAGGGATGTTTAATTTGTAAATTAAATAATGAAAGTCATCAAAATCTGATTGTTGTTTAAAAAATAAAATAGATATTGTTATTTTGGTTGTCAATATATAGTGTGTCAAAAAGAATTAGGGAGCTTTGGCTCCCTAATTGTGCATGATGGAAAACCAACAAATATTACAGCCACTTAGAAACTCCGCCGTGACGAGAGCAGGCTCCTTTACGAGATTTACTCTTGCTATAAGTTCCATCTTTACAAAGAGCCGTATTGGCACCTTTTTTCACAGAGTTACTTTTCTTCTTAGAGGCTTTTTGGCTTTTTGCTTTTTTGGTGGCTTTCTTTTCTGGTGAGTTAACTTTATTTTTGGCTGCTTTCACATTATGTTCTACTGCCGTTGCTGTTTTTGACGCAGTTTCGGCCGAGGTTGATACTGCAGGCGCTGCAAGTGCGGCACTTGAAAACAACACCAGTAATGCTGCAACTGATAACTTCAAGCTTTTCATCATATATGTCCTCTGATTAGAGTACTTACAACCCGAAATCTACTCTTGCAGTTTGGAGTATAGTTTTGAATGTTATGATTGCAAATTTAACATAGAGAATATTTATATTTTTATATATGGACAGTTTATGTTTTCTTTTAAGAACAAATAATTATATATGTGTGATATTGGATTTATATGTTTATTTTTAATTGTTTAATCTCTTTTATAGGTAATTAACGGTATTTAATCTACAAGGCTTTTACTGGCAATTTACCTATTCACGGTTTTCTTGAGATGTATATGTTTTAAATAAACAGTGAAAATCGTATAATATTTGTTATTTTCCATTCAGTTATATTAATTTCACAATAGAGCTACCTCATTAATACGGAATCAATGCCTATCCCATCGTTTGAACGTCAGGTTGGTACGACTCAATTAGCCGAGTGGATTGATCAAGAAAAAGTGAATGCACTGGTAGAGCAAATTGATATTTTCCAGCCTGCTGCGGTGATTAGTTATGGTGCTAAGCCGATGGGGGAAATTGTCCGTTTTGCCGATTCCCTGCTGGAGAAAGTCCGTTCAAAAGAAGCCGGAGAAGTCGGTAAAAAACTGTCAGATCTGGTCATGTTCGTGCGTGAAAATGGTGTGTTGGATGACGAAGAAAAAACCAGTAGTTTTTTACGCAACCTGCCTTTGATTGGCGGTGAATGGCTTTTCGTCATGATGGAATTTGAAATGTGACTCTGGGTAAGATGGCCTGAAATATTGTGTAGAAATATTAAAAGCCGGAATTCTTCTTAATATTTCCGGCTAATTGATAGAAGATAATTTTTTTAGTGACAATGGTTTTAAGCCAGCATTTCCATCAACTTAGGTTTAAGAATAATTTTGCCGGGTTCCATCTCAATATTAATGGGTTGTTCTACTAAGTTACTGATTGTCAGCCAATCCCCTGCAATATAAAGTTCACCATTATCACGGATATTGTCGATCCCTTCATATGGATTCGTTTCCACTTCGTTGATCAAACTATCCAGATCTGCATTGGGATCAATAAGAGAGATGATGATTCCATTGGAAAATTGGGAGATATGAAATAACTCATTCGCGGTAAATCCAGCATCGCTGAGTGCACTGCCATTCAGGATTAATTCTGGAATATCAATGTCAGTATGGCGAAATGAAACATGAAGGCTCATTTGTACGTTCCTTGTGTTATTGGGAGATACTACGATACTTTATCAGCACTTCGCCCGCACTGCACCGCGAATTCATACGTGTTTTCATTTGTATCGCATACATTGGTTATGATTGATATCTACCCTAGCGTTTAGTTGACTAATATGCTATCGACAATGTTGCTCTTTGCGAAGCGACTCGCAAAAAATCACTGGATATTTATCCATTTTGAAATGCTCTGTTAGAATTCACTCACACAATCATTCTGATATGGTTGTCATATTTATGAAATAAATTTTTCATATAATTGTCATTTGCGATTTTTACCCCGTTACATTTTTACATGTTAATACGAATGAAGGCCGGGCATAGGAGGTTATCTCTTCAAATTGTGTTCTGGAAATTAGCTCTTATTGAGATAGATCCTTAGTGACTGATAATAAAAAAGATAAATTATCTTTATAAAATATTTATTATTGATAACGTTTTTATATTTGTTTGTTATGGAAGAGAAAATGAAACTGGATTTATATAAAAATAAGTACATGGTTTACTATGTATTCCTAATACCTATATTCATGGTTGTGTTTTATCGAGTTATATATAGTGTTTTTTTATTTTTTAAGTCAATGATTCCGTCTACCACAGTGAGTAATACATTATGCTAAAACGTAAATATTTAACTCAATCCGAAATTGAGCAGTTGCTGGCTGAATTAGAAAAAGGAGCAAATGCAGAGCGTAATATCTGTATGCTTTTTATGGGGTTTCTCCATGGCTTTCGCGTTTCTGAGCTGCTTGGGCTACGTATGTCTGACGTGGATCTGCGTGACCGGAGTTTGAGTGTTAATCGTCTGAAAAATGGTTTTTCCACAATCCATCCCATGATCTCGCGTGAAATTCAATTATTGCGTAAGTGGATGACTATACGTAAAAAATATGAAAAATTCGGCAAGAGTGAATGGCTGTTTATTTCCCGCACTGGCGAGCCTTTATCGCGACAGCAGTTCTATAAAATCATCAGAAACACAAGTATCAAGGCAGAAATTGCGATTTGCGCGAATCCGCA
Source organism: Xenorhabdus entomophaga (assembly GCF_037996725.1). Classification (NCBI taxonomy): domain Bacteria; kingdom Pseudomonadati; phylum Pseudomonadota; class Gammaproteobacteria; order Enterobacterales; family Morganellaceae; genus Xenorhabdus; species Xenorhabdus entomophaga. The sequence continues at coordinate 563 of NZ_JBBMXH010000063.1, read as the reverse complement.
CATGTTGCGTCATTCGTGTGGTTATGCGTTAGCGGATAACGGAGTCGATACCCGATTGATTCAAGACTATTTAGGTCATCGTAATATTCGCCATACTGTCAGGTATACCGCGAGTAATGCGGGTCGCTTTGATGGAATTTGGAGGCAGAGAGGGAAGAGAAAAAGGGTTACATTTAGTACCAAACTGTTAACTTCAATGGTTTCCCCTCTTTTAAACTAACGATCATTTTTAAGATGCGAAAAATATTTTTCAACTCTATGATGAAGAACGTTAATTCTTGATGTTGAACTTCCATAAAATTACAAAAAATTCTATAACTCCCTCCTGTAATATTATCTAAAAAACTCACTCTATATGAAAATTTCGCTATCGAAAGTGTGAAAAACTATTTTGTATTAAATGAAAAATATAATGTGTCCGATAAGTGAGTTTTCATGGTTTAATCTATATGAGTTAACAGTTTGGTACTAAATGTTAACTTATGAATTCTATAAAATAAAAAGCCCTGCCGATATCATCAAGCAGGGCTTTTAATCTCAGTATGCCGATTTTACTCTTTACA
>NZ_JBBMXH010000062.1:0-28564 GCF_037996725.1 Xenorhabdus entomophaga | reverse complement strand
AACGGGATCTCATCAGCCCAGTCCATTTCCTCCTCTTCCGGTAACGCAGCAGATTGTACTGCCGGAGTCGCCTTTCTTTCCTTATTGGCGGGTTGAGAAGGCGGTTGTTTTCGTGCTGGCTTATGCCCCATCTGCTGAGCAGCCGCCTGTTTTGCATCCCCACGACTTCCCAGCATCTGCATCGTGCCATTGACACTCACCACCACTTCCGTTGAATAGCGATCCTGCCCTTGTTGATCCTGCCACTTGCGCGTTTGCAACTGGCCTTCAATGTAAACCTGAGCGCCTTTTTGCAGGTATTCCGCCGCAATTTCCGCTAACTTGCCGAAGATCACCACCCGGTGCCATTCGGTTTTTTCCCGAATTTCGCCCGTTTGTTTATCGCGCCAGTTTTCGGAGGTGGCCAGTGACAGCGTTGCTACAGTGCCACCGGCAGGCAAGTAGCGGATTTCCGGATCTTGCCCTAGGTGCCCCAGTAAAATGACCTTGTTTACTCCACGTGAAGACATATATTTCCTCTCTGTTACGATGACTGACGTTGTGTCCAGCGTCCTTGTTTCAGGGCAAACTCCGCCTGCTCACGGCTGGCAAAATATTCCATAGACTCACGGGAGCAGGGCACACCGCCCTCTGTCGTGCCGATATAAAAGCCCGCACGGGTTTGCAACACCGTTAACGGTAATTGCTTATGACAATATTGCAGTGCCAGAACACCAATCGGTTCAATATTCATGTCTGTACCCTATTGTATTTGTTAGCAAAGGGACTGCCCTGAAAACATTCAGGGCAAGTCAGTGGAGTAGAATGAATATCAGAACGAGTTTTCTGCATATTCGGTTTGTGCTATACCATTCTGTGGTGGTGTCGAGTCGGATTGTTCGGCCTGATAGACCTTGTCCTGACCGATTTTAATCCAGTCAACCTTAATCAACCGGGCTTTCAGGCTGACGCGCTGTTCACCGGCATGATCCCCGCGTTTCAGGGTAAAAATATCGGTGGAAGGATTGCTTAAGGTGAAACCCAGCAACACTTTTTTGTCCTCATCCACCGATTTCTGGCAACGGGCGATCAGACTGGTCGCCTCCTTGCCGACCACGGTAATATCAAAACGCACATAGACCGGATTATCACTGGGACCATTTAACGCATTGATCACGCAACTCAGAAACGTGCCATTGGCCGTGCTGACATGGCGGATATTATTCAAATAGCCCAGGCCTTTAATATTCAGGTTGAAATAGTCATTTTGGGTTAAGGGTGTTGCGTTCTCAGACATACAATTTTCTCCATGGAGGTCAAAAATAAGGTACAACGGAGAAAATCCTATCCCCTGACGGGAATGATTTTCCCCGCCGGGTGTCAGGCATGTACGTTGCTGACGTTCTGATAAAGAATAATGAACCTTCATTGCCGTTGGACTGACAATATCTGCTTCCAAAGGTGGGCAGATGTACCGCGTTGAGGCACTCCCTTTCAGGCTACGGGAGTTTTACAGCCACCCGGAGGCGATCGTTACAGGCTCCTCGATCATTTAAGAAACAGGTTGATTTTTAAAGCATCCCGTCAGCACGTCAATCAACAACCAGATCTTCAGACTTTCTGATTTGCCCGTCTGACCTTACGCGATTGCGTGACCGCTTTGTCATTCAGCATGCCTTTACAGCCCGGATAGTTCACGCAACCCCAGAACGGAGCAGTTTTCCCCTGCCGTTGCCGCATCCGGCCGCCACAGTTCGGACATTCGGGTGTTTTCGGCAACGTCAGATGTAGCGGCTGTGCCTTACCCCGTTCGACTAAATGCAAAATCCACTGCGCCTGTTTTTGCATAAAAACCGCCAGCGACGCTTTGCCCTGCGCAATATCCTCCAGCGACTGCTCCCATAACGCGGTCATACCCGGATCTGTCAGCACCGCCGGCAGCCCGGCAATCAGTTCCTGCGCCAGCGGCGTCGCGTGGATCGCTTTCTTTTTCCGCTCAATCAGCTGGCGTTTAAACAAGGTATCTAGGATCCCGGCCCGGGTCGCTTCTGTACCCAACCCGGCACTTTCTCGTAAGATTTGTTTCAGTTGCGGATCACTGACCAGACTGGCGGCATTTTTCATCGCGGCAATCAGCGTACCTTCAGTAAACGGTGCCGGCGGTTTGGTATGCAGAGACTGAATTTTTGCCTCAATCACCTGACAGCGATCACCCTGATTAAGGGCCGGTAGCGATAGATCGGCTTCCTTTCCTTCCTCCTTTCCACTCTCTCCCGCCTCATCGGTAAACAACGCTTTCCAGCCTGTCATCACATTCACCCTGCCTTTCGCCTGGAATAACTGCCCACCAATATCCAGCGTGACCTCGGTCACATCTGTTTCCTGAACCGGCAGAAACTGCGCCAGGTAATACTGGCGGATAAGCTGATAAACCTTTAGCTCATCAGTCGTTAAGCGGGTGATATCAAAGACGTGACGCGTGGGAATAATGGCATGGTGTGCCGTGATTTTTGTGTCATTCCAGATTCGGGAAACATATTGTTTATCCAGTTGGCTGATAATGGTGGTCATGGCAGGGTCGGTTCTCGCCAGTGCTGTCAACACCACCGGAATATCTGCCTGCATCGACGCGGGCAGATAGCCGCAATCCGTGCGCGGGTAAGTCGTGGCTTTATGGGTTTCATACAGGGACTGGGCAATCGCCAGCACCTGACTCGCCCCCATGCCCCAGTGACGGGAAGCAGTCTGCTGCAACGTGCCCAAATCAAAACAAAGCGGCGGCGGTGTTTTCTCCCGTTTTTTGCTGACATCCATCACGGTGGCCTGCGTTACTTGCTGACAACGTTGTTGCACGGCCTGCGCCACGGCCTCCCGGAGACAGCGTTTTTCTTCATCGCCATCATCCGCTGTGGGCAGCCATTTCGCTGGAAAGCGAATAGTGTCTTTTTCCAGCTTCACCATCACCTGCCAGTAAGGTTTTGGCACAAACTGATTGATTGCCTTATCCCGGCTCACCACCAGTGCCAGTGTCGGGGTCTGTACCCGGCCAATGGACAACACATCGCCAAAACCCAGTGCCTGTGCTTTCAGGGTATACAAGCGGGTCAGGTTGATGCCCGTTAACCAGTCGGCCCGTGCCCGCCCCAGTCCGGCCTGATAGAGCGCTGCCGTCTGCTCACCCGGTAATATTGCCGCCAGTGCCTGCCGGATGCTGGTTTCATCCAGCGCCGACAGCCACAGCCGCCTGACCGTACCGATGAAACAGCAATATTCCAGCAACTCGCGGGCGATGACTTCGCCTTCACGGTCGGCATCGGTGGCAATAATCACCTCATCGACCTGTTTTAATAATTGCTGGATCACTGCAAACTGTCCGGCGGTCTCTTTTTTTACCACCCACTGCCACTGGGTTGGCAGAATCGGCAGGGCATCAATACGCCATGGCGGAGCAAATTGCTCACCATAGTGTTCGGGTGCAGCGACCTCCAGCAAATGCCCGATGGCCCAGGTGACAATGATACGGGCACTAAAGAGAAATCCCTGCCCGCGCTGTCTCACACCCAGGACTTTGGCTATGTCTTTGGCCTGAGAGGGCTTTTCACACAAATAAAGCTGCATCGCATCCCCTCCATTAATTGGGTTCAACCGAACGTAAAGGTGGAGAGAAAACCGAACGCAACTTGCCTGACAAAATATCGGGATGGGGTTCACCCAGCAGTGTAATGGCCTCACACCCTGTCGGTGTTTTTTCCGCAATATCATGCCGGGTGACCGCCAGTGAACGGTAAGAGCGTACAATGCCGTAAATCTGGCGAATGGCACGGCTGCCATTGTGCAGAAAGGCATCACGCTCTGCCCGTGAAATCAGCCCATAATGGAAAGCCTGAAACGTTTTCATGGCGAGCTGGTCATAGCCAACCAGCAGCCAGACACAGCGATAACCCAATGGGGAGTGGCTGTAGACGCCGATATTCAGTGGTTCGACAGAGGAAACGGCGGATAAGGTGATCTGCTGTGGTACGGCGTTCAGGGTATCCTGCAAAGTGGCAATACTCTGCTGGAGGTTGGTGAAAGCCGTATCCAGCGCGTGTTCCAGTTTCACCAGACAGGCATCGGCATATGGGTTATCGGCGGCGGAATCCATACTGATATTACCGGCACGCTTAATGACCTGCGGCATCCCGAGAATACCTGAAAATTTTCGTGGATTGCTGATCTCTTCCCGTCTGCGCCCTGCCCACAGACGGATGGCATAATGGGTATGCAGTTCAATCGTTAATGAGGAGGTTAATACTCCAGCGCGTAAACGTGGCTGGGATGGTGATTTGTCTTCTGAATCAGACATGCACAAAGACTCCTGTTTGGCCTTGATAGGTCTGTGGAACTATCAGGGCAAAGGAGGCTGTGACTCAATGGATAACCAGTTATGGGAAACGGGAAAAAGAGTGCACTTTATTCGTTGTCAGAAGTGATTGTTTTTTAGTCTCATGTGCCACGGGCACAAGCGTATGCTTTTTAACCATCCTTAGCTCAGGTAACACAGGATGATTTCCAGCCTTTGTTGCTTCGCTCAAAACAGAACACTTTTTAATCGCGTGTGCCACGGGCACTGGCGTATGCTTTTTAACCACCTTTAGCTCAGGTAACACAGGATGATTTCTAACCTTTGTTGCTTCGTCCAAAACAGAACACTTTTTAATCGCGTGTGCCACGGGCACTGGCGCATATTTTTTAATCAATATTATCATTGCGGTATTTCGCCATTGTCAGCCGCTGACGGATGTCTTTCACCATATTACGCACATGGGCTTGTGAGGAAGGTGAAGCAGATCGCACGACATTTTGAGTGAATTCAACAGGTACCTTAGCAGGGGCAGACGGGGTAACAGCGATTTCAGGTTGTCCATATAATTTCCCCTTCCGTACCCGTTTCATCATCACCAGCAGCCAGCCGACCGGATTACTAATTTTCCCGGCCCGTAATGCCTTATCTAGACAGTTCAACATGGTTTGTGACTGTTCAGCAGGAGCACTTGCAACTGGCTGTTCAGCATTGTCACCTCTTCCTGCTCCAGTTGTCGGCAAAGCCCTTCTGGCAGAAAAAGAGCGGATTGCGGATTTACGTATGTTTTTTATTCACACTTTGTGTGAAAGAACGTACATAACGGTTCGGTTTAGCTGATCCACTATAGTGGTAGGTCGGTATTGTCTATCGATACTGGTACAGCCCAACAACGGTTCAAAAGTGTCTAGATTACCCGTAGCAATTTAATTTAAAACATCACGAAAATTTGACATTTATCACATTTCAAAATAATTAATGACATAAACTCAATTATGTAGAATTATTTCTTGATTTTATAATTATCGATGTTATTATTCAAAAAAATCAAAGTTCTTCACGATAAATTTTCAGTTTTTTTACATAAATAGTGCTGGATGCATGGCCAAATTCAGGGATGGATTTAATTCCTCATAGTTGTTATCTCTATTTAACAACTCACTTCTTGAATTGGTTTATTCCTGATAAAAATAAATTGCAGTTATAGTGGGGTAAGGATGCTTTTCAGCTATGCTTCTTTAGCGATTGGTCTTTTATGGATAGTTTCAGAAACAATTATTGGCTCGTTAAAAAGAACTAACAACAACACTTCTAATATAGTTGATGGACGCTCTGAAATAATAATAAAGATTGTTACTTACGGCGCATTAATTATTGCATTTTGGCTAAGTAAATCGAAAGAATTTCGCTTTGCCCGTCAAGATGAAGTGTTAACTTGGTTTGGGCTATTTATGATTATAGCTGGTTTACTGTTACGCTGGCACTTGATATACAAATTAAAAAAATTCTTCACGGTAAACGTGGCTATTCTCGATGATCATCAGTTGATAACGAATGGTGTATACCGTTACATCCGTCATCCAGCCTACCTTAGCGTTATTATAGCATTCTTTGGAATGGGGCTTTCCCTCGGAAATCTGCTGTCAATATTGGCATCAGTGATCCCCGTTACTCTGGCTTTTCTGTGGCGTATCAGAATTGAAGAAAAAGCACTGCTTTTAAGTTTTCCGGACCATTACCCTGACTACAAGAAAAAAAGCTGGAGATTAATACCGTTCATTATTTAATAAAGGGTACCACAATTGCCTTTGCACAATGAATATGAGCGCGTGATATACCGTGCACGGAGGAAGATTGAATTTGGCTTACATTTAACAATTTATATTATTGTTAATGTGGCCTTAGCCATAATCAATTTATTTAACTTTGAAACCATCTGGTTTATATATCCGCTTCTGGGCTGGTTATTAGGATTACTGATTCATGCCTTAATAACCTTTACTGGATGGCCCTCTTTGATCTGGAAAAAAATGCTTGCCAGAGAATTGGTGTAATAAACCGAATCAATAATAAACCATAAGGAAGTCATATAATCATGTCACAGACAGCACTTGAACAACTTTGCAATAAAGTTGCTAAAATCCTAAAAACCGATACTGTCGATGCCGATTTTCCCCTCGGTCAGTTAGGAATTGATTCATTAAATGTCGTTGAATTAATCCTTGCCTGCCAGATGATCTATCCTAACGTAGCCGATTTCGATGATCTTATATTTGATGAGCATTCTACCCTGCGTGAGATTGACGCACGCATGACCGAAAGCAGCCTCCCGGTGTGAGACGTGCAATGCTGAATGTAAAAAAGAAAAAACCGCTCATGATAGCTTTGAGGGGTACTCTCATCACTTTTGTGATAGGAAACGTTATCTCCTGGCTTTCAGGAGCCTGGCCGATAAAGTTCACTGAGATTCCGCTGAGCGAAGAGGAACAGACTTTTATCGCAACACAAGCGGAGAATTCGATAGCCTCTGACGCAAAAACGATCGGTTTGATCTACTTCCTACACAATTACTTAGAGAAAGCTGCAGAAGTAGTCAAAACAGAACAAGCGCAAGGTAAGACTACACCTGAACTTGAAGCGTTGTCCGCAGCCATTAACGCTAAGATTGCTGGGACGCGTCTTGATTTGCTGTTCGGTCAGCGCAAACTCTATCAGCTTAAGCAGGCTCTGGCTCAGTTAAAGCAAACATCTGATGCTCTCCCTACTCAGCTTGATGTGCAACTTCTTGCATTATGGGCCTTTATTTCTGTACCGGATATCGGCGACAGCGAGGCTAATGCTCTGGTTATTGAGCAACGGATAAAACCTGTTCTTTTAGAAGAAGGTGTGCCAAAAGAGCTGGCTGCTTCGGGCTGGTTAGCTTTGACGCATCTATATCTGAATATGGCTAATGAGGACGATGCCAATTCGGATAGTTGGAAAACCAAATCACTTGAAGCATGGAAACGATACCAGCAGTTAGACAGCCAACCACTCTGGCTTGTGAAAGAAAGTCAGGATTTAGGCCTTAAGGTAAATGGTTTGTTTTATGGTAAATGATACAACCGAAATCATTAATGCTCAGCATGTTGGTAAACGTTACCAGCGAGGTAAGGTGGAGATTGAAGCGCTGAAGTCAATTTCGTTCAGCCTTCACCGAGGCGAGTTTTTGGCTATTACAGGCGAAAGTGGCAGCGGCAAAAGTACTCTTCTTAATCTTTGTGGAGCCCTAGAACTTCCTGATACAGGAGTGCTGACGCTTTTTGGCACCGATGTAAGCTCGTTAAATGATCGCCAACTTTCCCGGTTACGCAAAGAGAAGATCGGCTTCATCTTTCAGGACTTCCATCTTATCCCTGTGCTTTCTGCCCTGGAAAACGTGCGCTATGCGCTCGATATCCGTCAGGCAGATGATGCAAATGAAAAGGCTGAAGCTCTGCTATTTGCTGTAGGACTCAAAGACCATCTCCATGCGAAAGTAACTGAATTGTCCGGCGGCCAGATGCAAAGAGTTGCAATAGCTCGGGCCTTGGCAGGTAATCCGCAGCTGATCGTAGCAGATGAACCCACGGCGAATCTCGACAGTGATAACAGAGAGAGTGTCATAGACCTACTTAAAAATTTGTGTCAGCGTCACCAAGTTGCCGTGTTGCTTGTCACACATGATCTATCGCAAACACGATGGGCAGATAAAGTAATCGTTATGCAGGACGGTAAAGAGAAGAGTACTAATGGTTAAGATTTTCTATGCATTTTGTCTTTTGTTCTGTAGCAGTTCGGTGCTGGCACAACCTGATGTTCAATATCCACCAGCAATACCCGCTATCGAAAGTTCGCAACAGGCCATGCGTGAGGAGCTTCTTGCAATACCGACAGTAGATCGAACCGAGCAGCAATGGCGCCAGTTATCGCTGGTAAGCATTACACTTTTGGGAACCGCGGATTCTCCGACTATGGCTGAAATGGAGTCCACAATAAATCAGGCGAGACAGAAGCTGCCTGAAGATGCACTTCTAATAGCGATCCAGGGAAGTCTATTTTGTATACAAGCGGGTCAGGAAAACATAGATAGTATGAAAGCGATGTCGCTCGTTAATAAAGGTTTTCGTCAACTTGATCGCGCAGTAATGATGGAACCGTACGATATAGGGCCTCGCTTGCAGCGTGCGATCACTGCCAGCAAGACACCGACTTTTTTGGGAAAACGTTCACTGGCAGAACAAGATTTTAACTATCTACTGACTGTCATTCCTGTGAGCAAGCAAACGTCAGAGCTTCGGGCAATGTTGCTATTCGATCTTGCTGAGATAGTTGTTGAAAAGGACAAAGCTCAGGCAATTAAGCTCTGGCAACAAGCTGCATCTTTGGATGCCGGCGTTTGGAGTGAACGTGCTCAAAAACAGCTGTAAGTGAAAAAATCAGTGATAGCAACAGATGTACAGGAAACCGTAATAGTGATTAATTTTGAACAGATTAACGAGAAGGTAGCATTGCTTACTGAGACGCTGGCCGTCCCAGCAAAAGTGAAAACTGCTCATACAGAAGAATTACGCTATCGCCTTTACGAAATGGCCAATGCATTAACTCTGCGTCAACCGACTACACTGCCTTTACCAACACTTTTGCTTGCCTCTGAAGAAAATAAGCTCTTCGATCCAGTTGCCATGTCGAAGTTTACCAGTGGACATGGCAATAAATTGCTCAACTTCAGAGTGCTCCGTAAAAATGCGCACCTTAATTGCCTGTTTCGCACCCAGGAAGTGTTATGTCAGCATCTTGAAACACTACGGCAGGTGGCGTAATGGTCAGATTTAAACTTGCCTTTCGAAATTTATTGCGCAACAAGCGTAGAACCATACTTTCCATCACGAACATTGCTCTGGCACTGGCAGCGATTTTGCTTTTTTCTGGATTTTGCGAGTCAATGTATCAGGGATTACGGGAAAGCATGATCCGTTCCCAGCTGGGGCATATACAGTTTTTTAGCCGTGGATTTAACCAATACGGCGCGCTTAGTGATACCAGCATGCTGTTACCGGAAGCCTTGAAAAATCGCATTATGACACTGGCAGGAAAACAACCCGATGTTGAGATCGTGACTGAACGACTCGAAACAGATGTGCTCATTACCAATGGAGATGCACAGATGTCTACGCATCTTGTTGGAATTGATTCTGACAAAGAAGCCATCCTCAGTTCTGCTATTCAGGTGCAGTTAGGCAGTAGTCTCTTTCCCGAGCAGAAGCAGAGCATATTACTCGGTGGTGCGTTGGCGCGTGCGCTGAATGTCAAAGTGGGAGATACCCTGACGATCTTGGGTACTGCAGTAAATCAGACCATCAATGCCATGGATGTTACCGTGTCTGGTATTGTGACGACCGGTGTGATGGAGCGCGATCTTCGTACAGCATACGCCAATCTGGCAATGGTGCAGGATTTCATGTTGAGCAAAGGTGCAACGCGAATAGTTGTGTTGCTGAATGACACCAATAAAACTGATCGCACAGCAAAATTGTTATCTACTGGTCTTGGCGTTGATACAGATAAAGTTGAAGTGCGCACCTGGTATCAGTTAGCAACGTATTACCGACAGGTTGTTGGTTTATTCAACGCAATTTTTACCTTCGTGAATATCATTCTGTTGGCCGTGGCTGCTTTTGCGGTATCACACGCCCTGTCGATGAACGTGGTGGAAAGAACCCGCGAAATTGGCGTTATTCGTGCTATTGGTGCAAGCCGTGGAGAAGTTATCAGGTTATTTGTGCTGGAAGGCGGAATCCTTGGCATTCTGGGTGGGTTGAGCGGCATTGTCTTGGCGTGGTTACTGGCAATAATCCTTAATAACTCTGGTGTGATGATGCCAACACCTCCGGGTAATACGGTGACTTACCCCATGCGAATACTTTTGACGCCTCAACTTTATTTTCATGCCTTTTGTGCAAGTGTAACTATGTCGCTGGTATGCAGCCTACTGCCTGCCATGCGCGCAGGAAAATTGGTCATTACAAAGGCGCTTAATCATGCTTGATAGATTCAAATGTGATCGGTTCAGATTTACAGCGGTATGGGGTTGCCTGCTCGGCGTCATTTTGAGTATCTGTACAACTCAGGCATCAGCAAAAGATCAAGAAAAATGGTTTCAGCAACTTAGCCAACTTCGGGGTCTGACTGGGGCTTTCAGCTTTTCACTGAAGGCTCAGTCGTACCGCAATGATACAGAGGAAGCACAAAGCGTTCTTGATGTGTTATTCCAGTCCCACCAGCAAATACTGATACTGTTTCGTCAGCCTCAGAGTTCTTTCGGGCGGCGCATCTTGGTTGAAGGTGACAATATGTGGCTATCTCTGCCGACTTCCAACCGTGTGTTACGCATTTCACCCAGCCAACGACTCTTAGGGGAAGCAAGCAACGGGGATGTAATTAACACCAACTTTGATGATTATGACCTGAAGCAGCAACGCGACATTATACAGAATGACAAGAAACTAACAGAGCTGACGCTTGTTGCGCATAATAGCAGACAAAGCTATCAGCGCGTGGTTTACCTGATTGATCCACAGACACAATTACCTCGTATTAGTCTGCACTATACGGCATCGCAGAAGCTAATTAAGGAAATTCATTACGAGCATTACGTTACCGACAATGGGCAGACCCGGGTTGAACGAATGAAATTGATCAATCCCGTTCAACCTGATCGTTACACCGTCATGACGCTGGGGCAGTTTAAGCCCAAGGCATTTCCTGCTGGGATCTTTAAAAAAGATAACCTGCTAAATGCGATAATCCGGGACTGACATGATGACTCAAGAGAATGAAACAGGGGTATTCATCATGCGCGATGAATACCGTATTAGCTACCGTTGTTATAGCTATTCACAGCCACAGGCAATATTGTTGTTATTACCAGGATTTGGATTGTCAGGTGAGGACTATGTTTCCTGCTGTCAGCACTTGGTGAAGTCTAGTGCAGCTATCGTCTACAGCCCCGGCTTGCGCGGGCTGGGTGATTCACAATGCAAGCCTGGTGATGTCGATTACATTGGTCAGTTGCAGGATGACCTGAGCGACATGATAGAGACCATTCTTTCGAATCATCCAGGGATTCCCCTAGTATTAGCCGCTCATTCAGGAAGCAGTTCACTGGCGATCAGCTATCTGGCATCAAAACCAACATCGCCTGTTGCAGCATTGTATCTAGTGGCTCCTGTTTTCTTTGGCCATATGGAATACTACCGTCAGATTAAGCCAGCTTATCATTTTATTCACTATGGTCGGTATCACCGTAAACCCTGTGAACACCCTACCTCGAAGTTTGAGATACGTCAGCAGTTTCGTTACTCGCTGTTGCGGCATAGCATTGGCGCCACGCTGAAGCCATTGCAGAAAATCCGTGTTCTGCGGGTACGCCGTGATGCTGAGCAACCTTGGCGGAGCTACAGCTATCGTTTTCTTCAGAGTTATTGTTGTCATCACCTCGAGAAGACGCTTGAACATTTAACCCTACCGGTATACGTGATGGCTGGGTACGAGGATGAAGTCATGCTACCAGATGCAGTATTCAGCTTACTTAACTGGCATTTGGCCCCCGGAATTCTGCGTGAAGCACATTGTGTCAGTCGAATGGGTCATTTCAGCATCCTCGTAATCGCCTCCACCCTGATAGGATTGTGGTTGCGCAATACTATTGCAACATATGCAGGGGGAAAATAAGAACATGCCAATGGAAATTCTGTATGGCTGGTGTGGTAAGAAAGAATACACCTGGCCTGATGCTGATTGTCGCTGGTACTACGCAGATGGACGTATAGCCGGTTCAGTAGCTACAGCATTATCTAACGGACAAAATGACGTTCTGATTAACACGCAGTGGGACTGTGAAAATGAAACCCTGACCATTAAGCGTGATAGATGGAGCCAACCACCGCTTTACTATGCGGCTGATGAAGAACAGGTTGTGTTTTCCAGCAGATTGCCACATCTTCTGAAATTGACAGGGAAAACAAGTGTAGATATTGATTATCAGTGTCTTGCAGATTTGATTGCCACAGGTTTTATTTCGGCACCGCGTACCCCCTTTCTAGGAGTATATCAATTGGCACCGGGTGCACAGATTACTTGGGTGCGAGGACGCGAGCAGGTACTGTGTGAGCATCATACGATCCATCATTGTCAGACTTTTCCCGTTGGAATAGGTTTTGCTGGAGCAAAGAACGGTAGAGTGATAAATCCTTCATTGTCCCCAAATGTGATGATGCTCAATGCTATTCCGTACCTGACCGCGTTAACAGGTGAAGCGTATGGTGACCTAGGATTGCTGCGTCTTTTTAACCGATTGAGGAACCTGCATGCAGACTCTTACACTGTCCAGCTGAACAATGATCTCCTGCCGCAGGACTTTGACGCAGCTAAACGGTTTAAGCAGCATAACTTATCGCGATCAGGACATAAAATACTGCAGAAATACTGGAATGAAGTCAGGATGCCTGAAATCGCTGAATGGTTCCCGAAGGGCAATGCTGATTCTGAATGGTTGTGGTACAGAAACCTGGTCATTAGCGAGAGGCAACGTGCTGTTACTACCATCGCAAAAAAACTGGGTTTCGAAAGCACCTTATATTTCGACGCTACAAACATTGAAGAAACTCTGCGGGCGAAAAATGATAGTGAAATTTTTTCATTAGAAGCCCCTGAATCAGGCAACCTTTTTTTCCGATCGTTAAAGTTAAAAAACACGCAATCGGCAATCAATGACTACGTTAACCTCGTGCCCAGCAATAAGTATTACGCTAAGGCAAAAGAAGGTTCATCGTCATTGACAGGCATGCTGTGCGCAGCGTTGTCATTGAATTATTTAGAGCGATTTTGTCATCGTTTAAATTTGTCATTCTAAGGAAAGAGACGTAAGTCAATCACTTCACTACAGTAGGATTTATGCAAAGTTATATAATGCATTCACTTGCAGATATTTATGATGAATTAACTTTGGGTCGGCCTGTGCCTGAAATACGTTCTGAGGGCGAAAAAGTATTAACTTCAGATCGAATTGAGTACTGGCATAATCAGTTAATCGATAGGAAGCTGAAACATGGTGACCGGTTATTATTGCTTACGGCGGCTTCAACCGAAAGCGTTGCCATCATGGTGGCGGCATGGCATCTGGGGGTGGTTGTTAGTCCGCTTCCACCTCATACGCGGCCGGAATCCCTCGACGCTATAGCCTCAGACTGTGGTGCATGCCAAGTCGTCGATGTGGCAGCGAAAACATGGCAAGCGTATGAATCTGCAGTGCGAACAGAACAATTTATTTTTCGTACACCGCCGCGAGTGACGGGCAGTGATTTGGCTTTGATAATTTATAGTTCAGGTAGTACTGGGGTGCCTAAAGGTATCATGCTTTCCCATGCAAACGTCCTTTCAGCACTTCGCTCAATTACAAGCTATCTGAATTTGCATGTTGATGACACGTTGCTCTGTGCACCGCCACTTCATTTTGATTACGGCCTGTATCAGGTGCTTTTTGGGTTTTATGTAGGGTGTAGAGTCGTTCTTGCGCCTCAGTCATGCAACGCAATGCAGTTGTTAAAATTGATAAAACATGAGCAACCCAGTGTGATCCCTCTAGTGCCTGCCTTGGGTGGTGGACTGGCGAAACTCGGCAACGCACTTAAGCAACAGTTCGATTGCGTCCGGCTACTTACCAACACTGGCGGGCATTTACCTGAAATGGTGGTACAGAATCTTAAGCAGGTATTCCCTACAGCTGATGTCATGTTGATGTACGGACTGACCGAGTCTAAGCGTGCGCTGTTCCTTCCCGTCGATAAGGTCGAGCTCAAACCGGACTCTGTCGGCAAGCCAATGCCCGGCCTTGAAGCTAAAGTCTTTACGGAAGTGCAACACAACGGTAGAACCTGCCTGAAAGAATGTGAACCGGATGAGATTGGCATGCTGTATGTCCGCGGAAGTTCTCTCATGCAGGGTTATACTCGAGCGGATAATGGTGCCGGTGCGCTGATTATTGCAGGGGATTATCGTGATGATAACTGGCTGTCTACGGGAGATTTGTTCAGTTATGACCAGGACGGTGACTTTTACTTTCGTGGCCGCGAAAAAGAGTTGATTAAGCAAGCTGGTTTTTGTCTTTATCCGCGAAATCTGGAATCCGTAACGGAGAAACACGCTGACGTGCTGGATTGTGCTGTGGTTGGAGTGAGAGGAGAAGATGGAGACGAACACGCCTGCCTGTTTGTCAGAACGGAAACATCCTTGGATAAGCCCACGCTCATTAACTGGTTACAACAACATTTCGATGCTCCTTATTTACCACGTCGGATTGAGTTTATTGGCAACTGGCCAACCAATCAGAATGGAAAAGTGGATAAAAAAGCTTTAACTCAACGACTTTCATAACCAACATAATTAAAACCACGAGGCAAATGTGACAGGTATTATTAACAGACTCGAACAGGGCCTGTCGGGCGGCCAATTCTCATTTGAGTCCCCCTGCTATATTTACGATCCAACAGTACTGAAGGACAATATCAATGCGCTGGAAAAAGAACTGGGCACACCAGTTATTATTTCCATTAAAGCTAATCCTTCCGTTGATTTGAATTTACGTCTCATAGACCGCGGGGTTGAGGTAGCTTCGCTCAAAGAACTGAATCTGGCTGTGAACTGTAACAAGATTTACATCAACAACCCATCGATGGATAAAAATCTGATGCGTGCCGGTATTGCCGCAAAGGCGTTTTTTATTATCGATACTCAGGAGCAGCTCCAACAACTTATTGCACTGGCAGGGAACCGTCCTTTACAGCCTGTGATTTTACGCTGCAATGTGGATGTTGTTTCGTCCTTGCTTCCGGATGCACCAGCAATACGCAAAGACCATTTTGGTATGGATCTGACCAGTCTTCTGGCTGCAGCCCGCTATATTCGGGACAATGAAAAAGTACAGCTTCTGGGTTTTCATTTGTTTGGTGGTTCACACACCTTTCAGCGTTTCGCAACATACATTGCCAGAGCAGGATTAGCCCTCATTCCCCTGATTGAAGAAAGCTACGGTTCCGATATCACACTGGTTAACTTAGGTGGTGGGTTTGGTGAACGTTGGTGGGAACTACAGGAAAGCTTTGCAGCGTACCGTCAGGCATTGTCACGTTTTCCTCAACATATTGAACTCGTCCATGAAGCTGGCCGTGCGACGTTTGCATCGTGTGGTGTGTTCATGACAACAGTTGTGGGCACGAAACGCATTGCGGGCCAACATTACGCCATTTGTGACGGGGGGATGAATCAGAACTTCCTGCTGTGTCAGACGGAAAACAGCTTTCGCAGGATGCGCCAGCCTTACTGTGTCAGGAAAGGAAGTCAGATTCCTCTGGAGAATAACGCTGACCAAAAAACAATACTGGTTGGATCAACCTGCAGTCGCGATGACATTATTGGTCACTATCCAGGAGAAGATATTCAGGCTGGCGATATTCTGCTGTTTGATCAGTGTGGTGCATATCATAGCACTTACACAGTAAACCGTTTTCTAGGATTAAAGGAGGCGGCGTACTATGTTATCTCGTGATTTACTCAATGGTTTTAACGAGTTTGGTATGGTTATCACACGCCATCTCGAGTCCTATCAGTCCATGCCGGCTTCGGTACTCGGGTTGATCAATCACAGTGTGATGCGCCATCTCGATTCTCGGATGATCATAGAAGACTCGATGACGGCTTTTAGCCCTTTAGCTGTTTCAGCAACTTCCTTTCCTTTGCCTGACATTCAATGTTTACCACTGCTGGACAGTTATGTTGAAGCCGTATGCATCGAAGGACTCGGCAGCTATTTTACTCGTATTATCGGCCTGTTTGGCAACATCATGCTGACCTTATCTGGAGATGAAACTCAGAATCAGCAAGTTGAAAACTGGGTCAAGGAGGGCAAACGAGGTGCTTTTCTGATGACGGATGCCGGTGGTCCATCATTACATCAGTGGCGGTCTCAGGTCGTCGAGACTGATCAGCAAAACTGGCAGATTACAATTGACAAAGAGTGGGGAATTGGGGCACTGGACTGTGAGTTTGCTATTGTCATCCTGGCACGACCAGGCCAAATGATCCCTCAAGCCTGGTTATTACCGCCAGAAGCCTGTTCACAATTGCAAAGGTCAGCTATTGGTGCTCCGTGGCTGGACGGAAATGTTCAGCTTGGCAACATTAACGGCAGCTTTCGGGTCAACCAGAGCGGAGCGTTACGCCGCGGCGGTTTGATGGCAGTAAAACAGTTCCTCACTTTTGTTCGTCCCCGATTTGTCTTTTCGCTTATGCAACATCTTCACTGGTTGGAGCAGCAGGGACGTCTGACCCTAAATGCTCAGCAACATGAAACCAGAGAATACTTGACATCGGTGGCAAAAATGCTTGCTTCACAGCGGTGTTTTAACCGCTACTCAGAAGATGAGGTGATGGCGCTAAAATTCAGCTCCAATGCGTTGTTATATGACTTGGTTGAGCAACGGTGTGTAACGCTTTTAAGTGATCAGCGCGACCTGCTGGGATTCACCAAAATGGAGGGCAGTTCTTATCGCTGCTTGATGGAAATTTGTCAACGCCATCGGGTGAAAAACTATGTCTGACCTGCAACTTGTCCGGGCATCATTCGTCCGTACCTCAACACCACTGATCTCAGTTGACGATTCGCTTGAAAATCTGTCTCCTGCTCTGGCTCGTCGGGTAGGGGAGCATATCTCTGAATGCCTGCAAGGATGGGACGGACCACTTCCTGAGCGTCATTTTATGTGTTCCACCATTATGGATCTTGCCTTTGCCAACCGACTCATTGACTGGGACTGCTTGCAACAGCAAATGGGGCAGTACACCCAAGCGGTTCCGGACGTGCTGGTCAACGCATATGAATGTGCCAGTTGGGGCTATTGCCTGCGCCAAGCGCTGACACACCCGAGCTCATCACCGTATGTCATGATAACTATCGTCGATCTGAATCTACTAAATTTGTCTTTCTGGGAGGCAAATCCTAACTGGGGGAAGTCGGGATTTGGTATCGCTACTCTGCTGTTCCGTGTGGGAGCTGACGCGATTAATTGCTTACAGGTGGGCGTGGCTAAAACAAGTAATTTTATTGCTGAGTTTAGTATCGCGGTACGTCAGTACCTCGAAGTAAAACATCCCCATAAACTAGCACTTCCCTTTTTCCCAAAGCAGGTGACGCAACTGTTCCAGCGTCTGTTGCCACAGGCGGACTCATTACCAGACCTACATCCACTGTTGGGGCACTGTTTCGGTGCAGATCCATGGATCTCACTGATTGAATACGCCAGTCAGGCCGTACCAGATGAGCGTTTACTGGCAACATCGGTAGCGTTGAACGGGTACTGGGCAATGGCGGATGTCAGCCTGGCACATGACGGGAAATTCACTTTTAGGGAGGAGGAATAATGCAACCAAATCATATCATTAATGGGCGGCTCAGCGGTTCTCCTTTTAGCCAGAAGGCCTGGCGGGCAGATGCCCGGATACTTCCACTGGAGAGCGTAGACGACTATTCCTCGCTTAGCCGTATTCCAAAACCGGTCTTTCAGGCGCCTGTGTTGTGTGGATTTCAGGAAAAATACCATCTTCTTGAGCACATAATTTTTGCTGCATTTAACAGACTGCAGCCTCTAGAATATTGTGTAATGACGGCAATGATGCCAGGTGGAAGACGTTTGCCAGCTCGCATGCTGGAAGACGATATTTTCTTGGTACATCAGGTAGATGCTGAAGTTAAACGCATCTATCAGGCTGGATACAGCTTGCTTTCTATTGAAGAATCGATTATCCGGCACCCTCTGGAGGCAGGCAATAATTCTCTGACTTTGTGCTGGTATTCCCAAATGACTGAAAAGGGAATGCAAGGGTGGTATGAATTTATCGCTGACTTGGGACGCCTTAACATTAAAGAGCTAGATGGAAAGACAGGATGTTAAACGTGGTCCTGCGCGATTTGCGTATTTTTCCTGTATCTGACACTGGCGAACTGCCTGAGTCGCTGCCTGCACCAGGCGAAGATGCAATAGATCCTGAATTATTTCTTTTTTGCAGCTCTGGCGAGCAAGGAATACTTCAGCAAAGAAAAGTTTCTGAATGGATGAATAAAGGGTCTCGTCAGCAACTGCGACCCCAGTGCGCCTTTGTCTCAATGGCATGTGCCAGTTGGTATGCTGCCATTCTGGAGTTTGAACGCAGTCCTTTTCACACAGCTGAACTCTGGGTGCTTGAAACGTCCAGTTCTTTCGTTCAGGAACGTCTTGACAGCGCAGGATTGGGCAAAGGTGGTGAAGGCTTGCAGGCGAAACCGGGTATAGCCCGGATGGTAGTGCATAAATGTCAGCCCCAGGAAGGTGACATTGTTCTCTCGGCTTGTTCACTGTTTGCCAAACCCCCTGGGTTGCGGGGAACTGAGCTGCTGGTCAGACGGTACGGAGAATGGCTTGATGTAAACAGTACGGCTCATCAGTCCGCTGATTGGGTTTCGTTTTCAATTGCAACTGGATGGTCAGCGCAACTTTGGGCGGGATTGTTCTGCTGGTTTCCAGAGGTGATGAGCCGTCTTAAGCAACGTCCCAGTATGGAAACAGATGTTTGCCATCTTCTAGCTATGAAACCCATGCACGAACTTCACCGTGAGTTGAGGCATCCACTTGCCCACCCTTTGATTATTACCACTTTAGCCGCGGGAGGACGCGTGGGTTGTATTGTCGTGCACTCGCACATTTCGCCTGCAGAAGTAGCCTCTGAGCCAAAAGTATACAGACCAGTTCTTGTACCGCCTCATCCTATTCGTAACGGTTACATGCCGGATTATTGTGATCCGCAGTATCGCTATGCTGATAATCAATATTTCCTTACCGAATTAAGTTCGAATGACCTCGATTTATCAGTGCCTTTACACATGGAGTGACTATGAAAAACACCTCGATCTATCGCGCACCTCTGGAAGATATACGTTTTGTTATCTGGCAACAGAATCAGACTGAAGAGTGGCTGGAGTCATATTGTCCGTGGTTAAACCGGGCATTAGTCGATCAGATATTACAAGAAGCGGCAGATTTCGCGGAGCTGACGTTGTCTGCCAGTTATCAGCAAGCGGATAAACAGGAATGCTGGCTGGATCCCGCGGGCGAAGTCCATGTTCCTGAAAGCTACGGCACACTGCTGGTAAGTTTTCGGGAAGAGTGGGGAGATCGACTGAAATCGCGTGAACAGGGGGGGCTCGGATTACCACCACTGATAATGTATGCCGTTCTGGAAATGTTCATGGGCGCCCATCCATCATTTATGACGTACGTGGGTTTTAACGAACCAGCATTGCAACTGCTTAACCGGTTTGGTAGTCCCCAACAGCGTGAAATCTATGGTCCTCCCCTTGCTGAATATCGTTGGACGTCATGCCTTTGCATCACTGAAGCCGATGCAGGCAGCGACCTGAGCCGAATTTCTGCACAGGCTGAACGCCAGCCAGATGGACGCTATTTAATAACGGGTGAAAAACGCTTCATCTCAGCAGGCATGCATTCTCTGACGGAGAACATGGTGTGGTTTGTACTGGCGCGTATCAAGAACGCACCAGCTGGTGTACTGGGACTGTCGTGCTTTATTATTCCCCGCTTCGATAATGGGCAGGATAATCAAGTACGTTGTAGCGAAGTCGTACAGAAAATGGGCCTGAAAGGTTGTGCCAATACACACCTTCGCTTCGGTGAGCATGGCAACTGCTATGGCTATCTGATGGGAGAGAATGAAAATATCGGGCTCGTGCAGCTGTTAAGCATGATGACACCTGCACGTATCAGTACTGGTATTTACGCGTTAGGGATGGCATCGAGTGCCTATCTTAACGCGTTGAACTATGCACACCATCGTGTCCAGGGCAAGCAATTTGACCGAGCAATGAGTGCCCAAGCACCTTCATTACCGATTATCGATCATCCCGATGTACAACGTATGCTCTCTGAAATGAAAGCGTTAACAGAAGGCTGTCGGGCATTGCTTGGCAAATTAGGTGTGGCAGAAACTCACTATCTTCAGGCTAAAAAGCTAGATAATTCGCAGGTGGCAGAAAAGCAATTAGCTTTCTTTGAACTTCTGACACCGTTAGTAAAGGCTTATTGCTCAAATAAAGCGTGGGTTGTCGCTGAAAATGCTATTCAGGTACTGGGAGGTAACGGCTATCTAACGAAATACCCTGTAGAACAGTACGCAAGAGATTGCAAAATATTATCGATATGGGAAGGCACGAACCACATTCAAGCTCAGTTCCTTCTCAGGGATAAGCTCGGCATGGGATTGCGTGACACTCACGGGCTTCAAGAGCTGCACCAACGGCTGTTAACCTTTACAGAACAGGCGAAAATGCGTACTGAGCTGAAAGAGATGGCTGAGCAACTTGAACAATCCACCATTTTATTGGATTCCAGTTTGAGGGAAATTGGTGAATATGTGCTCAGAGGGCAAATGCTTAGTGTGCCTGCCTGCGCCAATATCCTGATGGAGATGGTCGCTGAAGTGATCATTGCCTGGTGCCTTCTTGAAGCCGCGAGTTCCGCGAGCGGGTGTAATGACATTCGAGTCAGAGAAGGAAAACTTTCCACGGCAAACTACTTTATCGGCACATCACTTCCTATGACGATAGCTAAAGCACATCAGGTTCGCTATTTGTTGCAGTCAGGTAGTGTGTCAAACGCGGCATTCGCTAGGAATGAAGTGGATGTATAAATGTATTTTCGTGAATGCGGCAACTGCCGCATTTTTATTTTATGCATTTGGTACTGCACAGGCTGTTGAGTTGCAGTCCCATCTTTCAGCGCAGGGGCGTTACTCTGTACAAAAGTATCAGAAATCATCTCCTGTATCTCCTACCCGTTACAGTTCAACAGGCTCTCAGGTTTTTGATGTGGAATCACTGTTATCCTCTCAAGCCATTATTAACGATTATATACAGGGCGATGTGAGCATCGCTCTAAGCTGGCAACAGCATGATCATACAGAAAAGCATGAGATACGCCTGCTGACCGGCGGTATGACAGCAACAAATGAAGCACAAACTCAGCGCTTAACAGCAGGAAAATTAGCTGTTCATTGGAGCCAGGATAGTTTATTTCACCCTATCGATTTTTTTGGCCGTTATAATCAGCCCAAAAGTACTTTGGGTATAAACAGGATCGATTACTTTCACCGTGAAGGCGAACCTATGGTGCGCTGGCAGGGAAGCACTAACACGATTTCATATGATTTTATTTGGGCGGATGCCAGCAAAAAAGGATCAATGAGTACGAGTCAGCAATTTGCGGGTCGAGGCTTGTTCCAGTTGGATGAAATGGAAGTAAGTCTTATTGCTGAAAAATCAGCAAGCTATAAGCCTCGCTGGGGTGCAACCTGGAGTCAGGGTATTGGAGAACAATGGACACTTTATAGCGAATATCTTCTCAGTAAAAATCGTGACATCCCACGGTTGGTAGAGGTAAGCCCGGAAATATCATTGGGTTCCAACGGGGCTTTACCTGCGCGATATGCTTATAAACAAAATATTCATGGGCGTAACTGGCAGAAGTTGCTAGTGACGCTCCGTTATGCATTACAGCAAGGAGGGAGTGTAGAAGGAACCTTTTTTTATAACGGAGATGGGATGAACGACCGGGAGTGGGATCACTGGGTTAGCAGGCAAAAGTCAGTGGCCAGAACCCTCTCTGATGATGGGATAATTCCTTGGTTACAAAATGGTAATTCCTATATTTCCATGCTTGGTGATTCTGCTAGATTGATGCAAAATAACTACTTACGTCGCTATTACGCTTCAGTTCGTTACGACAGCATTGACCGCTTCACGCAGGGATCGGTTGAGGTTAATCTGATTTACGGTCTTGAAGATAACAGCTTAACGTTATGGACCGAAGGTCAGTACCCTTTAACTTCCCATCTGTACCTTAAGCCTTTCATCATGCTGCAAACAACTGCTCAAGGCGAAGGGGCAATGACTCCTGTCAATTCTCTTGTTGGTGTTAATTTCAACTATACATTTTTCTAAAGGAAAGCGTGGATCAACTTGGTATCACCATTTGTAATGTAGCCGGTACCAATTTTGTTCCTTATATAAAACTTGCTGGCAGCTTCGGTCTGCCATTTTCTGTTATAACCGACTGGGATCCCCTTGCCGACACGAAACAACCGCTCGGTAAGGCTCGCTGATTTCAGCACTTTCAGTAGTTGGTCTGTCGCAAAGTCGTACCTGCAGACTGGCTGGATTGTCACTCTCTACCTGCCGTTATGAGGCCCAGCGTCCCGTTGCTGATGATAGTTATCCGGACGCATCACGGAGCTTGCATTTGAGCGCAGACGCTTTGGTTACCATCGGATTGATGTGGCACAGTAATTCCGGACACCTCAGAACACTTTTTAATCGTGTGTGCCACGGGCACGGACGTATGTTTTTTAATCAATATTATCATTGCGGTATTTCGCCATTGTCAGCCGCTGACGGATGTCTTTCACCATATTACTCACATGAGCTTGTGAGGAAGGTGAAGCAGATCGCACGACATTTTGAGTGAATTCAACAGGTACCTTAGCAGGGGCAGGCGGGGTAATAGCGGCTTCAGGTTGCCCGTATAATTTCCCTTCCCGTGCCCGTTTCATCATCGCCAGCAGCCAGCCGACCGGATTGCTGATTTTCCCTGCCCGTAACGCCTTATCCAGACTGCTCAACACGGTTTGTGACTGTTCAGCAGGCAGCGCTTGCAACTGGCTATTCAGCATCGTCACCGCTTCCGGTTCCAGTTGTCGACAAAGCCCTTCTGGCAGAAAAAGAGTGGATTGCGGTTCTACGTATGTTTTTTTATTCACACTCTGTGTGAAAGAACGTACATAACAGTTCGGTTTAGCTGATCCACTATAAGGTGTTGATTTAAGACTGAGTTCGGATACCGAATTCAGTTCAGACTGCCCCATTAGTGGACTCAGTTCGGTTTCCGAACCCGGCTGAATTTCCCTGAGTTCGGTTTGCACCGCTTCCTTTCGCAACTCAGATCCCAGCTTCTGGCGCATGACGCTTTGCTGCGGCGTCTGCACGGCATTCAACCTTTCTTCCAGCAAGCGAATATGGCTGTGACGATGGCGCATCAGCGGGTCGTCTTTAATATCGGTCAGGACGTCCCAGGCCGTCTGGCTAATGGTGCGGTTTTTACTGCGACAGGCTTCCGACACGGTATCCAGCCAGTGGGGATCTAAAATTTCGGCATCACGACAGGTTAGTGGCTCATCATGTTGGGCATAGATATTGCCCCGCACCCGCCCATGTTCATCGCGGATGCGCTTGCATAAACTCAGCCAGCCGGTTATTCGCAGCATCAGTAATACCCGGCTGACGGTTTCACGAGATGCCTTGCCTTTATAGGGTGAAGCCAGCAACACCTGCAGTTCGCCATAGCTGGGGAAAACCGCACCTTCATTTTGCTGGGCATACAGACGGATCATCATCCAACCTGTTTTGTCCAGCGGCGACAGGCGGTTATCCAGTAACAGACGGCGGGGATAGGCATCATGAATGTTGCCCATAAACAGCAGACCACTGCGCAGTTGTGAGACGTCATCATCTGAGCGTTGTGCCAGACGGATTTTCATTTTGGCAATGGTGTGTGCAATTATGCTGTCTGCGGACAGATTCATGATGTTCCCTTTTCTGCGGCGTTAGCCTGTAAAAATAATGTCATGGCTGCACCCTGTAACAAAGACAAGGTGCAGAATGACATGACTTCAATCAGATTTACGACTTACGGATTTCATTGTTATAACGTTCATGGTTCATCAACTCCCAGGATTGCCCGTTATCACGGCTTAACAACCGCCAGAACAACCCCACATTGATTTTCAGATACCCGGTGCCTTTCTCTTTCAGCCGGATGTAATTACGCTTACCCCGCTGGTAGCATCGCACCTGATGTTGCGCTTTACGGCACAGTGACAGCGGTGCCGTTGCGGGTACATGCAGGCTGGGTATCATTTCCGTTAATTTGCCTGACATCGTTTCCTTTATATTCCTTTCAAGCCTGTTTTTTGACAGGTTCAGACCCCTCGCTGTGCTGCCAGTCCCTCACGGCATTCCAGACGGCAGTCAGTGAGAGTTGATGATGCGCGGCCATCTCTAACATAATATCCAGCCCTTCGGCACTGTCCGCATCGGTAATCGCGGCGGCTTGCCAGCGTTGCCACAATTCACGGTTTTCCGCTTCCGTCAGGGGCGAGCTACGTCCTGATTTCACCGTCATCCCCGCAATACGCCGGCGGGCGGCGATTTCCAGACTGGACAGACCGAAAAAATACCGCATCAGCTCAATGGAACCGCCTAATTCCAGTGCCCGGTCAATGCGTTGCATCCGCTGTTGCTCAATACGCGCCTGTTGTAAGATGCGCACCAGATTAGTGTGATGAATATGAACACTCAGTACGGACACCGGGCTGTTGCCTAAGTAATGCAGATCTTCAATCGTCAGGCTCTGCAACATCAGCATCTCTGCGGGGGCCAGCCCCAGCGACTCACAACGGCGGATATAGCCACTTTTCAAATCCATCACCAACTGCATCAGCAGGCTGTTGGTGGCTTGCGATAAATGATTCATCCACTTCCTCCAATATCAGGTCAGTCAAAACGTAATGAACAACACATTGGAAAACAGGCACCATGCACTGCACCGGGATCACAACATCGCTATCGCCTCCGGTGCGGTCTGACGCTGAAGCTCGCGCAATCGGCGAATAACCCGGATAAGGCGCAGGAACTTCACGGCCTGGGTATCATCCAGTAGAGGCGACTCTTCACGCCTGGCAGTGCCAAGCAGAACAGCCGTCAACGTCATGTCCGTGGCATCCATCGTGTTTTCTCCGGTCAGTGACAACAATAAACGCGAAAAAGCATGCGCATCTTGCCCGTCAACCAAACAAAATCCTGCCGAACCCGCCTCCGATACGGGCAGCAAATCACCGTCACAACCCATTACTTCTGCCAGTTCAAACGCCAGCCGGAATGCGATGTTTTGCAGGTGTTCAATGTCATCCTGCATCGGGGAAATTTCCCAAACCGAACTGACCGGCTCCAGCCCGGTTTGGGCAAAATGCAGACATTCGCCTTCAGGAGCAGACACTTGTGCCTTATCGACCGGAGCCTGTTCTGGCTCAGGTGACTGTACTGCCTGAATGGCGGGCTGAGAAAGGCGTCGCGGGTTCGATTCCCTATTTTGCACTCGAATCCGATCCGATTTATTCGTCTCAGGATTTTCCGATACCAACACCGTATCAGACGTGGTGGCCTGTTCACCAAAGAGCTGCCGGCGGTTACTTTCTTTCGGATCTAATTCCAGTACCCAGCGGTCGTAATTGAGCAGCGGGTGCGGCAGGGTCTGCAATAAATCGCCAATCAACTCATCCCGGAACATCTCCGGCGACCAAGTTTCCGGCGCATCAAACTTGCGGCAGCAGGCACCAAAAATGTCATCAAAGGTTAAGGCAGGTTCCGGATTTATACTGGTCACATGCTGTTGCCAGACGGCATCAGCATCCTGCCGTAATGCCAATAATCCCCGGATTTGCGCGACGCTCAGTCCCGAATCCAGCAGGTTGGGCATCCACGGGTACAGGTACTGCATCCAGACAGACACGACCAGCAATACCGCTGTCCGGAGGGCAAACTGGCTGAGGGTTTGATTACGCACTTTTTCATTCGCCCAGCCGTTCCAGACATCCACCGCAACCCAGGCCGCCCACAGAAACAACGTAGCCAGGAAAAAGCCGACACACACCAGATACAAAAAAGTGACATCAAAGTCCCCTGAGGCCACTTCAAAGGCATTGCGTTGTGCCGGGGTCATTTCGGGTTTTCCTGACTGTAATCGCCGGATAGGGGGACGGGATCACGGGGCTGATCGCGGGAAGGCATCAGGTAGTGATCGATACCGACTTTGATGGTGTTGAGATCCGCCCTAATGCGGGAATAATCAAAGTCATAACGAGGCCATGTTGACATGTCAGACTGCTTTTCGGCGATGCTGGCACGTTCCAGTGCTATCTGCACCTGATCAATCAGACGCTGTGCACTGGCCAGCTCATCTTTCTCAGCCGCATGAGCCAGTGGCATACACAACACAGTCAGCCCCAGCAGACAGGCGGAACCGGATATCAAAAAGTAACCACGCATAAAGACTCACCTCGTTATGGATTTCAGAATGCGAGGATGCGGTGTTTTTTACTGCCGGTCAGTAATAAACTCTTTATGCTTTGATGAAAATTAGCTAAATAGTCTGACTAATTTATTTGGTTAATGATTTCACAATGAAGGAAGTAATATGCTGCGAATTGATTTACACGTCCCCGATGATGAGTATGAGGCAGTGAAAAAGCTGGGCGCACACTGGGATGCGGCTGCCCAAATCTGGTATATCGATGGCAGTTTTGCCCCGGAGCCGTTTATGCAGTGGCTGCCATTTTACAATGTGCATGCGGAATATTGGTATCTCGCCCAAACCCAGACGGTCTGCCCGCACTGTCATGAAACCACCACCGTCACCGGCTTTATGCTGCCTGCCGGACACCAGTTACTGGAAGCAGATAAGGATGATGAACCCGACACGGAAGTGGACTACACCGAACAGGATAGACCGGTATTTGTGTTTTATATAGCCGATATCCCGTCTATCGTGCGTAATGTACTCCCCGGTTTTCACCACACGCTACGCAAAGCCATCAGCCAACAGTTACACCGACAGCACTGGATAAATCACTGCGAACACTGTGACGCACAGCAGGATGATACCGAATTGTTTACCGATGTCGGTGGTGCGTTTTTTCCGGCGTCCAAAGAACAGGCGGCGACTATTCAGCTGCACCGTATCGATCAGCCTTTTGTGGGGTATTGTGAAGATACCTCGCACGAACATTACTGTTTCGATCCAAAGGGAAGCAACCGGGCTTGTCAGGCCTGTGACTGGTTTGAATCCATGACTCAGGTCGTAAATGTACCTTCAAAATATCAGCATTAACCGGAAAAACTGACGCGCCGCCATGCGGCTTGTCTGCTGAATGATAGAGTACAAAACAAAAAACGTTTGTACTCTATCATTCAGCGCCCCAAAATATTTCTTACTACATTAAGCATCCGACAATATAGTTGTAAATCATATTATTTCAACTCATCCACCAACTCGATAAAAATCAAAAGTACAAACAACAGTACTAGCTTAAAATATAAAAGGCATAGATTATGAAATATGCTCATAGAATAAATGATAAATATAAAAGGAAATATTAAATAGAGGCAAAGCATGAGATAGTTACAATGACCTTAACATAGCAAATACATCGAGGGTAATAATATGAAAAATCATATGACAGATCTCTTAGAAATGCACGTCAAGGCAAACTTATCATTAGTTGCCAATAGCAATGATATGGTATCAGTTACAAATATTCGGGTTGTCACGGGACAAGATGGAATTAAATATATATTAGCTGACGTACAAAATAATACAGATCAAAAACTAGATTACGTATTTGTACATTTCAAACTTTATCTCGGAGACGTTTTATCTGGTATCTCTATCTCTTACGTAACAAATTTCAGTCCAAAGGGAAAATGGAAAATAGATTCAGCAATAGAGCCTTCTATAAAATTTGACTCTGTTAAACTTGGAGCAATAAACATTTATACTCAATAAAATTAAATATTCATGGGTTTGGTTATTTACTATATATTCATAATAATTTAAAACCCAAAAAATAGTATTTGAAATGAAATAAACGTATTAATACTTATCACTGACACACCGCGCACGCGCTTGTCTACTCACGACCGAAGGCAAAACAAAAACCTGTTTTGCCTTCCATTATCCAATGTTAAAGATATTTTTTAAACATCAAGGTTGTTATGACTACCGCCATTCCGGTCATGCTCCCAATGATTAGATATTGTGATAAACTTCCTGCTTTTTCTTATGGGTGAGATATGGCTAAAGTTGATGTAGTTTGTCGTTACTGTCATAAAACAGAAGCGGTTAAAGGGCATGGTAAAGGACGTACTGGGCATCCTCGGTATCACTGCTACGCCTGCCGGAAAACCTTCCAACTGAACTATACCTATCAAGCCTGCAATCCCGGTACGAAAGA
>NZ_JBBMXH010000061.1:0-29140 GCF_037996725.1 Xenorhabdus entomophaga | reverse complement strand
TTGCTGTGACATAGCCTTTTGTTCCTTTATTTCTCTATTTTTGACGACTTAAAGTTATAAAGGAGCGGCTATGTCATTTCAACTCATCATAAAAGTCGAGCATCGCGTTTACTATAAAAATCCGGTATAACTACCGGATTTTTATAGGTGCCTTTTTAATATTGCTGCCTCTCTGGAGAGAGTCGTTGAATATTATTTTTTAACTTACTGAGGCCACTTCATTTCGCCTTTTAATACTTTGGCACTTAGCTCAAGGCTGGATTCATCAGCAAGGTCTGGATAGTGATTTTTCATAGCGGTAATCAGCGCATCAGCATCTTTTGCTTTTGGTAATTCTTTTTCCAATGTAGTCAGATAATTTTGCGTGAAGGTTACGGAATCTAACGTCATTGATGAATTCCTCAGATAATGGCCCGGCACAACCGTTTCAGGTTTTAAGCTCTTGATTCGATCCAATGTTTGCATCCAATGTTGGCGAGACTCTTTGGTTTGAGTATCTGCAATCCATACATGAATATTGTCAGAAACAGTGACACCACCGACAACTGCTTTCAGTTTAGGCACCCAAACAAAAGTACGATCGGGAGCCGGGCCATCCAAACCTTCAACAATCAGTTTTTCGCCATCAACGGTGAAAGTATTTCCTTTCAGTGGCTCAGGCACAATGACTTTCTTAGGAGCCTGATCGGCAAGAATTCCACCCCAATAGGCTAATTTACCGTCTTTGGTTTCATTGATCTCTTTGATGGTTTCCGGTGATGCAATGACCTTGGCTTTCGGGAAGGCTTTGGTGATGACATCAAGGCCAAAGTAAAAATCAGGGTCGGATTGGCTGATATAGATCGTTGTCAGTTTTTTACCTGTCTGCTGGATCATTTTCACTAATTCTTGAGCATCATTTTTCTTAAACTGGGCATCGATCAGAACAACTTCACGATCGCCACTGATGATTTCAGAAGAAACAGGGAAAATGCCTTTTTCGCCCGGATTGTAGATATCCAGTTTTAGGTCGGTTGCTTGGGCCAGTGATGCCATTCCTAAAGAAAGGGTCGCCGCCAGAGCGATATTTGATGTTGTTTTGCGAGCCATTATCGAATTCCTATATCTAAATATTTATTTGCTTGAATGGCATGTATGATAAGTTGCATTTTTCGATTGAAAAACCACAAAATAAGCAATTATTTGTTGCATATATCGCTCTAATCAGGGCGAGGAATAGGGCGGTTAAAATGGATAGGGTCACAGCAGCACAGGTATTTGTCACGATTGTTGAGCAGGGAAGTTTAATCGCGGCAGCAGAACGTTTGGATATGTCGAGAGCGATGGTATCCCGGTATTTGGCTGAAATGGAAAAATGGGCAGGTATTCGCTTATTACATCGCACAACACGCAAGATTAGCCTGACTTCGGCAGGAGAGAGCGCTTATCAACGCAGTCTAAAGTTGATGGAATTAGCGGAAGCAATGCCTGTCCAGCAATCATTGGGAGCGCAGACTCTGAAAGGATTATTGCGTCTGAGTTGTTCCCAATCATTGAGTATCAGTGCGCTATCAGTCGCAATACCTGAATTTATGCGGCTATATCCACAGATCGCTGTCAATCTGCAAATGAATAATAAAGCCATCAACTTGATTGAGGAACGGGTTGATTTAGCGATCCGTATTACTAATAATCTGGAACCCAACCTGATTGCCCGACCATTATCGACTTGTCATTCTGTTGTTTGTGCCGCCCCTTCTTATTTAGCTGGGAAATGTATCCCCCAAAAACCTGCAGATTTGGCATCACATAATTGCCTGACTTATAACTTTTTTGGCAAAAGTTTGTGGTTATTTGAAAAACAGAGTGAGAAATATTCAGTTCCCGTCTGCGGTACGTTAAGTGCCAATGAATCGACGGTATTAATGGAAGCGACTTTGCAGGGAGCGGGGGTAGCAATGCAGCCTTACTATTCTGTTTCTTCTCATTTGAAATCTGGGAAGTTGGTTGAGTTGTTACCTGATTATCAACCTCAGGCTATGGGGATCTATGGCATTTATAGCAGTCGCCAGAATATGCCCGCGACTCTTCGGGCGTTGTTGGATTTTCTGGTGGAGTGGTTTGCAACATCTCCTCATTGGCAACAGTTAATGCTGAAAAGCTGATGCCAACTTTAAGGGAAACTGAGCGGCTTGTTGTTTTAAATGATGAATAAAGATTTCAACAGGCTCTGAAGAGGGGCGGTGTATGGGTTTAATTAAACTCACTGTAAAGGGAATATCAATACTGAATGGCCGGATGCAGATCCCTGCCTTGTTATCTAAATAATCCAGTGCAGTGAGTGGGTTGACGATCGATAAGCCAATACCTTCGCTGATCATGGCACAAATTGAGGCCGCGCTATGAGTTTCTATTACCATATTGCGATTGACTTGATGCTCAGTAAAGATAGTGTCAATGAGCTGCCGGTAACTGTCTGTGATCGATAAGCTGATAAATTTTTGTCCGTGAAAATCTGCCGGGGTTAATTGTGATTTTTGACAGAGTGGGTGATGAATGGGCAAAACACAAACTTCATTTAAGGTTATCAACGTATCTTGCTCAGTACCTGCGGGAGTCTGTAAGTGCTCTGTCAGGCCAATGTCATGGCGTTGCGCTGAGAGCCATTCTTCTAAGAGAGGAGATTCTTGTGGAATGATGGTCAATTTTGCTTCTGGATAACATTGGATGAAGCTGCGACAGGCTTTTGGCAGCAAAGACTGAGAAAACACTGGCAGGCAAGCAATGGACAATTGTGCATGCTCGAATTGACGGATACTGTCAGCCGCGTTGATTATTCTTTCCAGTCCATAATAAGAGCGCTGCACTTCTTCAAATAACCGCAATCCTTGTGCGGTGGGAAACAAACGCCCTTTGATGCGATCAAACAATTTGAATTTCAATAACTGTTCCAGACGGGCGAGCTCACGGCTGACGGTTGGTTGCGAAGTTTTCAATAAGACTGCCGCATCAGTCAGGTTTTTAGTGGTCATTACGGCATGAAAAATTTCGATATGTCGCCATGAGCAGGAATACATATTATTTACCTCTTGATGGAAAAACAGACTGATCGATATCATGAATGAATAGACTATAGCTAAATGGATATTTTTATTCCTGCCTTATTGTTGTCAATAATGAAGCATCTGCTGATTCTGTGAGGCACTTTAATGGCAACCTCAATTTTTCCTAATGGATCAGGGGGAAATTTTACCCCTGAGAATTTACTTCAATTACCTGTTCAATACGGAACACCATTGTGGCTTTATGATGGTGATAACATTATTAAGCAAATCAAAAAATTAAAGCAGTTTGATGTTATCCGGTTCGCACAGAAAGCGTGCTCCAATACCCATATCCTGCGTCTAATGAGAGAACAGGGTGTGAAAGTAGATGCGGTGTCATTAGGGGAAATCGAACGGGCGCTTTATGCGGGCTTTCAAGCAGGGCGCGATAGATCGGAGATTGTTTTTACTGCCGACGTGATTGATAAGGCAACGCTGAATCGTGTTATTGAGTTGGATATTCCTGTCAATACTGGCTCTATTGATATGTTGGAACAGATTGGGGAATGTAAATCTGGTCATCCTGTCTGGTTGCGCATCAATCCTGGATTTGGGCATGGGCATAGTCAAAAGACTAATACCGGGGGTGAGAATAGCAAACACGGTATTTGGTATCAGGATCTGCCTTTGGCGATAGAAAAGATCCATCAGTATGGCTTGAAACTGGTAGGGCTGCATATGCACATCGGCTCAGGCGTGGATTATCAGCATCTCGCCAATGTATGTAATGCGATGGTAGAACAGGTCATATTATGCGGAGAAGATATCCATTCTATTTCAGCAGGAGGCGGGTTATCAATTCCCTATAAAATCGGTGAGGAAGCGGTAGATACTGAACATTATTACAGCTTATGGCATGAAGCCCGTCACCGTATTGAGCAACATGTGGGACATCATGTTGAATTGGAAATTGAACCCGGTCGTTTTCTGGTTGCTGAATCAGGGATCTTAATGGCAGAAGTGCGGGCGGTAAAATCTATGGGCAGCCGTCATTATGTGTTGGCGGATGCCGGTTTCAATGATTTGATGCGCCCGGCTATGTATGGCAGTTATCACCATATTTCTGTTTTGCCAATAAATAGCATTGATAATGATGTGGATTTACAGGAAACGAATCTGTGCGAAACTCTTGTTGCAGGGCCGCTATGCGAATCAGGTGATGTTTTTACTCAGTTGGAAGGAGGAGACGTTATCCCGCGTATGCTGCCTCAGGTAAGTGTCGGTGATTATCTGATCTTCCACGATACAGGCGCTTACGGGGCATCGATGTCTTCTAATTATAATAGCCGCCCTTTGATTCCTGAAATTATGTTTACTGGCGGAGAAGCGCGTTTGATTCGTCGTCGCCAGACAATAGAAGAGTTGTTATCGTTGGAATCCATTTAAATAAAATACGGGGTATTTGCCCCGTATTTTATTAATCATACTCTCTGGTCAGCGTCAGGCTGCTTTAGTTTGACGCTGGCTTGCCGAGTTTGGTACAGCAAACGCATCTGGCTCGAACTCATCGACATTGATTGAACGCAGTCGGCTGTTTTCAGCACGTTTCAGGATATCCGCTTCTTCCTGAGTGATTTTATGCTCTGCCAATGCTGTTTCAGCTAATTTATCCAAGCGAGTAAAGTTCAGGTTTTTGCCTGCTTCGCGGCTCAAGCGTGCATGGATTGGCTCTGCGGCGATGATATCGTGCAATGCCGCTTCCAATAACCCGTGAGGGTTGTGCTCACTTGGCGTCAGATATTGCCCACGTCCAATCCGGCTGCGGGTTGCGGAAGGAGTTTGTAATATCTGGGCCAGTTTGTGATCCAGTTTATCGGATGGTGCTGTATGTGCACGACCCAACGGGAAGACAATCACTCGCATTAAACCAGCAACTAAACGGTTAGGGAAATTGCGCAGTAAATCGTTCATAGCCAGTTCAGCCTGATTCAGGCTATCTTCGGCTGCCCATTGCACCAATGGCAAATCTTCTTTCTGGCGGCCTTCGTCTTCATAGCGTTTCAGTGCAGCGGAAGCTAAGAAGATTTGGCTCAGAATGTCCCCCAGACGAGCTGAAATACGTTCACGGCGTTTCAGGCTGCCACCCAACACTCCCATTGAAACATCAGAGAGAAGGGCAAGGTTGGCACTTAACCGATTAATCTGTTGGTAATAACGGTGAGTTGCGTCATTGACTGGCGAACTGCTGGTTCTGCCTTTAGTAATACCAAGCCACAGGCTGCGCAGGGTATTGCTGGCAACATGCCCCAGATGACCAAACAGGGCTTTATCAAAGGCTTTAACATTGTTACTTTCTGCTGCTGCGATTTCAGCCAATACATAAGGATGGCAACGAATTGCACCTTGGCCGAAGATGATCATGCTGCGGGTCAGAATGTTTGCACCCTCTACGGTAATAGCAATGGGTGCGCCCTGATAGCCACGGGCAAGGAAGTTGGATGGCCCAAGACAAATGCCTTTACCGCCTGCGATATCCATTGCATCAATAAAAGAGCGTTGCCCTCTGTGAGTACAATGGTATTTCACGATAGCAGACAGAACAGCAGGTTTTTCGCCTTGCATGATGCCGCTGGTAATCATGGTTGCAGCCGCATCCATCAGGTAAGAGTTACCTGCGATACGTGCCAATGGCTCTTCAATACCTTCCATTTTGCCGATTGGCAATTTGAACTGACGGCGAATATGGGAATAAGCACCAATTGCCATTGCAGCGCTTTTTAATCCCCCGGTTGCGTTGGATGGCAGGGTGATGCCACGACCAACGGACAGGCATTCAACCAGCATACGCCAGCCTTGGCCTGCCATTTTCGGCCCGCCAATGATGTAATCGATAGGAACGAAAATGTCTTTCCCACGGGTTGGCCCGTTCTGGAATGGGACGTTCAATGGAAAATGTCTCTGTCCAATTTCAACCCCCGGAGTGCTGGTTGGGATCAAAGCACAGGTAATGCCGAGTGATTCGGTATTTCCCAGCAGGTGATCAGGATCGTACAGTTTAAATGCCAATCCCAGCACTGTCGCGATAGGAGCAAGCGTAATATAACGTTTATTCCAGTTCAGGCGCATGCCTAGAACTTGTTCACCTTGCCATTCACCCATACAGACCACGCCTGTATCAGGGATAGCGCCGGCATCGGAGCCAGCTTCTGGGCTGGTTAAGGCAAAGCAAGGAATTTCTTCGCCACGGGCCAGACCTGGCAGGTAACGTTTTTTCTGTTCATCAGTGCCATAGTGTTGCAGCAATTCGCCCGGCCCCAGAGAGTTAGGGACACCGACGGTAATTGCCAGAATACCGGAGACGCCAGCGAGTTTTTGCAGAACCTGAGATTGGGCATAAGCTGAAAATTCCAGACCACCGTATTCTTTCTTGATGATCATGGCAAAGAAGAGATGTTCCTTCAGATAAGTCCAAAGTTCTGGGGGTAAGTCAGCCAATTCATGGGTAATTTCGAAATCATTTGCCATGCGGCAGGCTACTTCGACCGGACCATCAATAAATGCCTGTTCTTCAGCAGTTAGCTGTGGTTTTGGATAGTTGTGCAGTTTTTGCCAGTCAGGGCTGCCACGGAACAGATCGCCTTCCCACCAGGTTGTTCCTGCATCAATGGCTTCTTTCTCTGTGGTGGACATGCTTGGCATAACCTTGCGGAAAGCTTTTAAGCCGGGAGCAGAGAAGAGAGAAATACGTATTGGTGTAAAGACAAGAGGGAACAGGACAATCGCGAGTGGTAACAGCAACCAGTAACTCCAAAGGCCGGTGATGCCCATGACTAAAGTATAGGCAACAAGCAATAAGCTACTGAGAGTCAGGCTGACTTTGCGGTAACAAAGCCCGCCAAGCAAGACTAAAAACAAAATAATGCTGAGAGCGGTCATAGTAAAACTCCTGTAAATCTCAGGTTGAGTTGTCAGAGGTCTGACCTGTTGGGATGTCCTTCTTTTGTAGATGAGGAAAAGGTTTTTATCAATGTATTTACATCTTAATTACAATCTAGCTCACAAAGTGATTGTAGTTTTACACGTGAGAATTTCATGGAGATGTGATGGTATCTTCTTTCAGGAGGGGGAATCCGTTACACTGAATAGCTGATGTTATTAATCCCGAAGACCTTTCAGGAGTATGAGTCTATGTATCAAGATCTGATCCGCAGTGAATTATCTGAAGCCGCAGACACGCTGGCTAAATTCCTTAACGATGATGCGAATATTGACGCTATTCAAAAAGCGGCTGTTTTGCTGGCTGATTCATTCAAGGCAGGTGGAAAAGTGCTGTCTTGTGGCAATGGTGGTTCGCACTGTGATGCCATGCATTTTGCGGAAGAATTGACAGGCCGTTACCGCGAAAACCGTCCGGGATATCCGGCGATTGCAATTTCCGATCCTAGCCATTTATCCTGCGTGAGCAATGATTTTGGTTATGAATATGTATTTTCCCGTTACTTAGAAGCTGTAGGCCAGAAAGGTGATGTGCTGTTGGGTATTTCAACTTCAGGGAATTCAGGCAACATCATCAAGGCGATTGAAGCCGCCCGTGCTAAGGGAATGAAAGTCATTACGCTGACGGGTAAGGATGGCGGCAAAATGGCTGGAACAGCAGATGTTGAAATTCGGGTACCACATTTTGGTTATGCGGATCGTATTCAGGAAATTCATATCAAAGTGATTCATATCCTGATTCAGTTGATTGAAAAAGAAATGGTAAAAGCCTGATTGCAGTTTGGTAGGGGTAGGCGATGTGTGAATTACTTGGCATGAGTGCCAATGTGCCAACAGATATTGTTTTTAGTCTGAGTGGCTTGATTCAGCGTGGAGGGCATACCGGCCCCCACAAGGATGGCTGGGGGGTTACTTTCTATGAGGGGTTGGGATACAGGACGTTTAAAGACCACCAATCCAGTTGTTACTCACCTGTGGCTCAATTTGTACAGGGCTACCCGATCAAATCAGAAGTGATTGTGGCTCATATTCGTCAGGCAAACCGGGGTAATGTTTCTCTGGCGAATACCCATCCGTTTACCCGTGAACTATGGGGAAAATATTGGACTTATGCCCACAATGGACAACTGAAGGGGTATAGTAAGCTGAAAACGGGGAATTACAGCCCTGTAGGTGAAACAGACAGTGAATGGGCATTTTGCTGGATATTACATCAATTATCCTTGAAATATCCTAAACGTCCTTCCAATTGGCCTGCGGTCTTTAAGTTCATTGCCTCTTTGGCTGATCAACTGAGGGCAAAAGGCGTTTTCAATATGCTGTTGTCAGATGGCGAATTTGTCATGGCTTATTGTTCAACCCAATTACATTGGATCACGCGTCGTGCTCCTTTCGGCAAGGCTAAATTACTGGATCAGGATGTTGAAATTGACTTTCAGCAGCATACCCAGCCAGGGGATGTTGTATCCGTGATTGCCACCCAACCTTTAACCGGAAACGAAAATTGGCATCGGATTGAATCCGGACATTATGCGTTATTTCACCTTGGAAACCGTATAGTTTGATTCAGTACTCCAGAAGGATGATGGATTTTCAGTTTTTGCGTTAACAACATATCGCCCGTCTATTACGCTGATAGTGGCAGGGATGCCTGTGTTGGCAAAATGCTCATAGGCGGGCTGTAATTGTTTCCAAAATAGGTAGTTGCTGCTGTTTTTATGTCGTTTCATATTCTGTGACGTCATTCGGAAAGGATAAATATTGATCTTGATTTCATGTTGTCCATGATAAAGTGCCTTTTCCGCGTATTGGTATATTTCTTCTATATAGCGATTGGTCATGGCATAACATCCGATGGATTTGCATTCACCATGAATCATTAAGTTATTGCCGGAATAACCTCTGGATTTATCAAACTCATTGGGAAAACCCAGATTAATGGCCCGATAATAGTGGCTATTCGGATTTAACTGTTTAATGTTTACATGGTAAAACCCTTCCGGGCTTTTGAAATCGCCTGTAAGTGTTTTGGGGCCTAATCCGCCAGAGTAATTACAGATAGGGTAGCTTTGGGTTAATTGATAACGGCCATCTCTGTTTTTTGTGTAAAGTTCAAGGCGTTTTTCTTCCTTGAATATTTGAATGAAAATTTCGGCGCCAATTTGTTTCAATGGTGCCTGTTCGGTTGATGAATTGTCGGTTGATGATTTGAGCCACGATAAACCATTTTGCGCGGCGGCAAAAAATGGCATATGTAATAACAATAAGCTCAATGAAAGGTAAGAAACTGTTTTTTTCATAACATTACCGTGTAAAAAAGGTAGTAAATTGATGAAATGTTGGGTTTAGGGTTGCCATGTTTTGGCGAAATGTAGAATAAAAGATAGCAGTGATCTCCAGTTTCTGTGAAGTTACTTTTCGGTCAAAAATTACACTGCTGTAGGTAAAAGTGAGGGTTGAATTCGCCTTTACCGAGTAGTTAACTGTTCAGCGAAGAAATTATTCCTATTTGCTTGAGCTAAGTCACTCGATTAATCAGACAGTCAGTGGGGGAGATGTTAGAATTACCGCCGGCGAAACTTAAGAGAAAATTGTAACGATTATCGGAGTGAATAACTTGAGATATATGTCGCTCAAGGTGTTTTTTATTACTGAAGTCGCTGCATTACCCTGAGGAAATACCGCAGGGTAATTTGTAGCATATGATTTAACTGATAAACTTGTGCAAATCTTATGATTAAAATTAAAAAAGGACTCAACCTCCCGATAGCAGGAGCGCCTGCCCAAGTTATAGAAGATGGTCCGACAATTCGCCATGTTGCCTTACTGGGCGAAGAATATGTTGGAATGCGTCCTTCTATGCTGGTTAAGGAAGGTGAGTATGTCAAAAAAGGTCAAATTCTTTTTGAAGATAAGAAGAATCCAGGGGTTGTTTTCACCAGTCCCGCAAGCGGGAAAGTTGTAACCATCGGGCGTGGTGAGCGTCGTGTTCTGCAATCTGTCGTCATTGAATTGAGCGGTGATGAGAAAGTCGAGTTTGATCGTTATGATCGTACAGAACTGACTGGTCTGAGCCGTGAACAAGTAGAAAAGAATCTGCTTGCATCCGGGTTGTGGGCTGCATTGCGTACACGTCCTTTCAGTCATTCTCCTGTTCCCGGTTCCACACCAAAGGCAATCTTTGTCACGGCAATGGATACCCAGCCACTGGCTGCTGATCCACTGGTCGTTATTGCGACACAGGAAGAGGCTTTTGTTGATGGCCTGAATATTCTGTCAAAATTGACAGATGGGAAAATCCACGTTTGTCACAGCGCTGGAAAGATTCCAACAGCAGGAAACAACGCTCAAATTACCTATAACCAGTTTGCAGGTCCGCATCCTGCAGGTCTGGTTGGCACCCATATTCATTTTATTGAGCCTGTCAGTGCCCAAAAAATGGTATGGCATCTGGGGTATCAGGATGTCATTGCCATAGGTAAGCTATTTACTACAGGTGAGCTTTATACTGATCGAGTGGTATCTCTGGCAGGGCCGCAGGTTAAATCACCCCGTTTGGTGCGCACCCAACTGGGAGCTGACTTGCTGGAATTGACGCAAGATCAGCTGAAAGAGGGTGACAACCGCATTATTTCTGGTTCTGTATTGTGGGGCACAAAATCAGATGATGCTCGTCATTATCTTGGTCGTTTCCATACTTTGGTTTCAGTTCTTACTGAAGGTCGTGAAAAAGAGCTGTTCGGTTGGATCGCACCAGGAGCCGATAAGTTCTCCATTACCCGTACCACGATTGGTCACTTCCTGAAAAACAAACGGTTCGCCTTTTCAACCACAACAAATGGTGGAGAGCGTTCAATGGTGCCAATTGGCAACTACGAGCGTGTGATGCCACTGGATATTATGGCAACGCATCTGCTGCGTGACTTGCTTGCGGGCGACACTGACAGTGCTCAGGCACTGGGTTGTCTGGAGCTGGATGAGGAAGATTTGGCACTGTGTACCTATGTTTGCCCCGGCAAATATGAGTACGGTCAGGTATTGCGTGACGTGCTGACTAAGATTGAGCTGGAAGGGTAATTCATGGGCCTGAAAAATTTATTTGAAAAGGTAGAACACCACTTTGAGGCCGGTGGCAAACTGGAAAAATATTATCCTCTCTATGAGGCAGTGAGCACCGTTTTCTATACGCCGGGAATAGTAACAAAAGGGCGTTCTCACGTTCGTGATGCCATCGATCTCAAACGTATGATGATTTTGGTATGGCTATCTGTCTTTCCTGCCATGTTTTGGGGGATGTACAACGTCGGTAATCAGGCGATCCCAGCCCTGACCCACTTATACAGTGGAGATGCCTTACAGCAAGTATTGTCTTCTGATTGGCATTACGTACTTGCCCAGTATCTTGGTGCGTCATTGACACCAGATGCCGGGTGGGTCAGTAAAATGTTGTTGGGAGCGACCTATTTCCTGCCAATTTATGCTGTTGTTTTTGTTGTTGGTGGATTTTGGGAAGTTTTATTCGCCATTATCCGTAAACATGAAATCAACGAAGGTTTCTTTGTCAGTTCCATTCTGTTTGCATTGATTGTTCCGCCTACACTGCCATTGTGGCAGGCTGCATTGGGGATTACTTTCGGTGTTGTGGTTGCGAAAGAGATCTTTGGTGGTACAGGCCGTAACTTCCTGAACCCAGCGCTGGCGGGTCGTGCTTTCCTGTTTTTTGCTTACCCAGCTCAAATTTCAGGTGATTTGGTTTGGACTGCGGCTGACGGTTTTTCTGGGGCGACGCCATTGTCTCAGTGGGCAAACGCAGGTAGCCACGGTCTGGTGAATACCATTACCAGTCAACCTGTAACCTGGATGGACGCTTTTATTGGTAACATCCCGGGCTCAGTTGGTGAAGTTTCCACTCTGATGATTTTCATCGGCGGTGCCATCATTCTTTTCGCCCGCATTGCTTCATGGCGTATCGTTGCTGGTGTGATGGCCGGTATGATTGCAGCGTCTTACCTGTTTAATGCGATTGGTTCTGATACCAACCCAATGTTCGCTATGCCGTGGTACTGGCATATGGTTCTGGGTGGCTTTGCTTTTGGTATGATCTTCATGGCTACTGACCCGGTTTCCGCTGCATTTACGGATAAGGGGAAATGGGCATACGGTATTCTGATTGGTGTTATGTGTATTCTGATCAGAGTGGTAAACCCAGCTTATCCAGAAGGGATGATGTTGGCGATTCTGTTCGCTAACCTGTTCGCGCCACTGTTCGATTATCTGGTCGTGCAGGC
This sequence comes from Xenorhabdus entomophaga, assembly GCF_037996725.1. Taxonomy (NCBI): domain Bacteria; kingdom Pseudomonadati; phylum Pseudomonadota; class Gammaproteobacteria; order Enterobacterales; family Morganellaceae; genus Xenorhabdus; species Xenorhabdus entomophaga. Next base: position 16,833 of record NZ_JBBMXH010000061.1, on the reverse strand, counting down.
CAATATTAAGCGGAGAAAAGCCCGTGGCTAATGATAAACCAAAAAGTAATGACAGCATCGGCAGGACGTTCCTTGTTGTTTTTGTGCTGTGTCTTGTCTGCTCGATTGTTGTTGCCGGCTCAGCAGTTGGCTTGAAAGCGCAGCAGCAGGAACAAAAGCTGCTGGATAAACAGCGTAATATTCTGGATGTAGCGGGTTTATTGAAACCCGATATGACAACAGCAGAAATCAAAGAAACCTATATCAGCCGTATTCAGCCTGAATTGCTTGATTTGAAAACAGCAACGCTGGAAAAAGGCAATGGTGATTTTGACCTGAACAATGCGCTTCGCAGTGATGAAACTAGCATTGCTTTGTCTCCAGAGCAGGATTTGGCGAAAATCCGTCGTCGCGCCAATATGGCAGAAGTTTATCTGGTCAAGGATGAGCACGGCAAAACCACTGAATTGGTTCTGCCAATATATGGCTCAGGATTGTGGTCAATGATGTATGCCTTTATTTCCATTGATATTGATGGCGTAACATCCCATGGCATCACTTACTACTCTCATGGTGAAACCCCGGGTTTGGGTGGTGAAGTTGATAATCCACAATGGCGTAAGCAATGGGTAGGTAAAAAACTCTATAACCCACAGGGTGCTCCTGCGCTTAAGATCGTTCGTGGTGGTGCGGGTGACAACCCTTACGGTGTCGATGGCTTGTCCGGTGCGACCCTGACCTCTAACGGGGTCCAGCATATGTTTGATTTCTGGCTGGGTGATAACGGTTTTGGCCCATTCCTGAAAAAAGTGCGCGAAGGAGCCTTGAAAGATGGCTGATAACAAAGAGATAAAACGCGTCCTTCTCGGGCCGCTGTTTGATAATAACCCAATTGCATTACAGGTCTTGGGGGTTTGTTCAGCACTGGCTGTGACTACCAAACTGGAAACTGCATTGGTTATGACGATTGCTGTAACACTGGTAACAGCATTTTCTAACTTTTTCATTTCATTGATTCGTAACTATATCCCCGGCAGTGTGCGAATCATTGTACAGATGGCGATCATTGCGTCGCTGGTTATCGTGGTAGACCAGATTTTGCGGGCATATGCCTACGAAATTTCCAAACAGTTATCGGTGTTTGTTGGCCTCATCATCACGAACTGTATCGTCATGGGACGTGCTGAAGCTTATGCCATGAAATCACCGCCTGTGGAAAGCTTCATGGATGGTATCGGTAACGGTTTAGGCTATGGCGTTATCCTGTTATTGGTCGGCTTTTTGCGTGAACTGTTTGGTTCAGGAAAATTGTTCGGTATGACGGTGCTGGAATCTGTCAAAAATGGCGGCTGGTATCAGCCAAATGGTCTGTTCCTGCTGGCACCGAGTGCATTCTTCATTATTGGTATGCTGATTTGGGGTCTGCGGACGCTGAAACCTGCGCAGGTTGAGAAGGAGTAACAAACAAAATGGAACATTATATTAGTTTGTTTGTCCGCGCAGTCTTTATCGAGAATATGGCGTTATCTTTCTTTCTCGGTATGTGTACGTTTCTGGCGGTATCAAAGAATGTGAAGACAGCTTTTGGCCTGGGTGTTGCTGTTACTGTTGTGCTGGGAATTTCTGTTCCTGCCAATAACCTTGTCTACAATCTGGTGCTCCGTGACGGAGCCTTGATGGATGGGGTTGACCTGAGCTTCCTGAACTTCATTACCTTTATCGGGGTGATTGCTGCACTGGTACAGATCCTGGAAATGATCTTAGACCGTTATGTACCGGCTCTTTACAACGCGCTGGGGATTTTCCTGCCGTTGATTACGGTTAACTGTGCAATTTTCGGTGGTGTTTCTTTCATGGCTCAGCGTGACTATAACTTCAGTGAATCCATCGTATATGGTTTCGGTTCAGGTATGGGCTGGATGCTGGCGATTGTCCTGATGGCTGCTATCCGCGAAAAAATGAAATATGCGGATGTTCCGGCTGGTCTGAAAGGATTGGGGATCACCTTTGTCACCACTGGTTTGATGGCATTGGGCTTTATGTCCTTCTCCGGTGTGCAGCTCTAAAGGCGGGAAGAATTCATGGATATAATCATTCTAGGCGTAGTAATGTTTACCCTGATTGTGTTGGTACTGACGGCAATGATTTTGTTCGCAAAATCCAAGTTAGTGAACACCGGGGATATTAAAGTTGAAGTCAACGGTGATGAGGATAAAAGTTTCTCAGCCCCTGCCGGTGACAAATTGTTGAATATGCTTTCCAATCAGGGGATTTTTGTGTCCTCTGCTTGTGGCGGCGGTGGCTCTTGTGGTCAGTGCCGTGTGAAAATCAGGGAAGGCGGTGGTGATATCCTGCCAACCGAGCTTTCTCACATCAATAAGCGTGAAGCGAAGGAAGGCTGCCGTTTGGCATGTCAGGTTAATGTTAAGCAAGACCTGAAAATCGAGTTGCCAGAGGAAATCTTCGGTGTTAAGAAATGGGAATGTGAAGTTATCTCCAACGATAACAAAGCAACCTTCATTAAGGAATTGAAGCTGAAAATTCCTGATGGGGAAGTTGTTCCATTCCGTGCAGGGGGTTACATTCAGATTGAATGTCCTCCACACGTTGCCCGTTATTCTGATTTTGATGTGCCGCAGGAATACCGTGAAGATTGGGATAAATTCAATCTGTTCCGTTATGTTTCTGAAGTCAGTGAGCCGACGGTTCGCGCTTACTCAATGGCTAACTACCCAGAAGAACACGGCATTATTATGCTGAACGTGCGTATCGCTACGCCACCACCAAGAAACCCGGATGTTACTCCAGGTATCATGTCTTCTTATATCTGGTCACTGAAAGCAGGTGATAAGGTGACAATTTCCGGTCCATTCGGTGAATTCTTTGCGAAAAAGACTGATGCTGAAATGATCTTCATCGGTGGTGGTGCGGGTATGGCCCCAATGCGTTCTCACATTTTTGATCAGCTCAATCGTCTGAACTCCAAGCGTAAGATCTCTTTCTGGTATGGCGCCCGTTCCAAGCGTGAAATGTTCTATACCGAAGATTTCGACCAACTGGCGGCAGAAAATGAGAACTTCACATGGAATGTGGCATTGTCTGATGCTCTGCCGGAAGATAACTGGGATGGTTACACAGGCTTTATCCATAACGTCCTGTATGAAAACTATCTGAAAGATCATCCGGCACCAGAAGACTGCGAATTCTACATGTGCGGACCTCCGGTTATGAACGCAGCGGTCATCAAGATGTTGAAAGACCTCGGCGTAGAAGATGAAAACATCCTGTTGGATGATTTCGGCGGCTGATGTTTGTAACATTTTGATTTAACGACAAGCGCCCACACATAGTGGGCGCTGACGATTCAGAAAGAGTGAATTATGCTGAGTAAAAAAATTATCCACTGGGGTGTATTGTTGTTTTCCGTTGTGTTACTGGCGGCATGTGGTGGCCCTGAACAACAAAACCTGAATGGGCAAACAATGGGGACGTATTACTCCGTTAAATATGTTGCTGATTCGTCTTCATCTGCGCCTGAAAACCTGCAAAAAGAGATTGACAGGTTATTGGAAGAAGTGAACGACCAGATGTCCACTTACCGGCCAAATTCTGAATTGAGTCGTTTTAATCAAAGCCGTGAAGTGAATAAACCTTTTCCGGTTTCTGCCGCTACAGCGAAAGTTGTCAAAGAAGCGATCCGAATCAATCAACTGACAGACGGCGCATTGGATGTCACTGTTGGCCCATTGGTGAATTTGTGGGGATTCGGGCCGGAAGGACGAATTACTAAAGCCCCGACGGATGAAGAATTAGCGAACCGTCGTGTCTGGACAGGCATCAATAACTTGTCTGTTAAAGGGAATAGCCTGATTAAATCTATTCCTGAACTTTATGTTGACCTTTCCTCCATTGCCAAAGGTTATGGCGTTGATGTTGTCGCTGAGTATCTGGAATCCCAGAATATCAAAGATTACATGGTGGATATTGGGGGGGAAGTTCGTACATCGGGTAACAATGGTAAAGGAAACCCGTGGCGGATAGCGATTGAGAAACCATCGGATAGTGGTATGGCTCAGAGTGCACAAGAGATTATTGAGCCGGGTAATATGTCCATAGCGACATCAGGTGATTACCGTAACTATTTTGAACAAAATGGCGTTCGTTACTCTCACACTATTAATCCTAAAACCGGCAGGCCTATCACACATAATTTGGTTTCAATCACAGTGATTGCTCAGACCTGTATGAGTGCTGACGGCTTTTCTACAGGCTTAGATGTGTTAGGGCCAGAAAAAGGCATGGAAGTGGCTGAAAAACTGAATATCCCGGTCTTTATGATTGTTAAAACCAAAGACGGTTTTGAAGAGCGCTATAGCCCGGCTTTTAAGGCATACTTACAGAAGAAATAAGAGAGGGGAAAGGTTATGGAAGTTTTTATTGCCGCTTTTATCTTTTTCCTGCTGTCTTTTGCAGGAATGGCGTTAGGCTACATCTTTAAGCGTAAAAGCATTCAGGGAAGCTGTGGTGGTCTGGGAAGCATTGGTGTGGAAAAAGTCTGCGATTGTCCTGAACCTTGTGATGCCCGCAAAAAACGCATGGCAAGGGAAGCGGCTCGTCTTGCACAATTGGAGAAAAATCGTATTCTTTGATGCGATAATGCCGTTAAAAGATTTTACGATTAAAAAAGTAACCCGCTGCCAGATAAACAGCGGGTTTTTGCTGCCCGTTCAGTGAGGTTATCAGATGGTCGCATACCATCATTCAAAGTGTGTTGAAAGGATGACATTTTCTATGGGCCTGATGTAAGTAGTTCTTCACTGAACTGGTTGAGATATCTAAATCTTTCGCGACTTCTTTGTAACACCAGCCTTGCAGTTGCGTGAGCAAAAAAGCCTGCCGCACTTTTGCCGGAAGTTCATCAAGTGTTTTATCTATCTTTTCTAGCTGTTCTAACAATACGAGCTGATATTCAGAAGAATTTGATGGAATTTCAGGCATTGTATTGATATATGCCAGATAGTTTTCTTCCAGCTTTTTTCTACGATAGTAATTGGAAAGGGTTCTGCGTGCTATTTTTATTAAAAAAGCCCTTGGCTGACGGATATTTTCCAGATCTGGAGATAGCATCAGTTTGATGAAGATCTCATGGGTGAGATCTTCGGCATGATTTGGGCAGGCACTGTTTTGTCTGATCCAGTTGCATAACCAATGGTGGTAATCGGAATAGAGTTTCTGGGCGATTTCAGTGTGCCCAAATGTGCTTTTTTGCACCGCCATGATGTTATTGCCTGATGGAATAGAGTAAATCTGATAATAATTATTATTTGTATTTGTTGAGAGGAAGTCAACGCCGCATTCCGGACATCACCCCCTTAAAAATTAAGAGGGTGAGAAATTGAGTGGCTAAAGGTCAGTTAAAATTGTTGGGAAATACTGAACTTGTAATTACGGCCAATACCTGAAACATCGTCTCCTAAGTAAGGAGAATAATCGCGGTTGAACAGGTTATCGACAGTGATCCGTGCTTCAAAACCTTTCATATAAGGAGGACGCCAGCTTGCGAATAGGCCGTGCAGGGCATAGCCTTTACTCTTTGTGAATGACCAGGATTCAGTCATTGGATCATCATCAACGGGCGAACGGTCTTGCTTCCGGATAAAATCACCTTTCCATCCCATTGTCATCTGCCATTGTGGAATTTTGAACCCTAACATGGCATGGGCAGAGGTTGGTGGTATTTCGTTAATCCAGCTCTTATGCCCTGACCATGGATCGCGCATAGAAGTATCACGCTGACCACGTATAGTTGAGAAAGAGAATTTTCCGAATAATGTGCGGCTGTCGTAGAAGGTTTCTATTTCTAAGCCTTCAATAGTATATCCCGGCAGATTGCGGTAATTTCCCAATGATTTTCTACATGAATTGGTTGATCCACTATCAAGTTGGGCTTTACAGTAAATGCCACGCCTTTTGAAGATTTCATCTTTACCACGGTTACGGAATAAGGTGGTACGGATTTGCAGGCTATCATCTTCAAACATCACATCATTGAAGTCGAGAATTGCACCGAGGCGTATCCCTGTCATTCTTTCAACATCAAGATTACGGCTGGAGCCTCTAAGGTTACCGATCCCTTGTACCTCATATTGTTCATCAACTATTGGTGCACGCCATGTACGGCTGATATCTGCAAATAATGAAAGGTTTTTATTTGCTTGCCACATCATGCCTAAATGAGGCGACCAGCCAGTATAGGTTACACTGCTATAGTCATGATTTATTTCTGGTGATTTATCGTTATATTGGGATGCATAATTTGCTCTACCCATATTTTTGGCATGATCGTAGCGAACACCCGGTGTTACGGTGACGCTGCCTATTTTCAGGGAATCTTGAATATAGAAGCTGTAAGTTGATTGATCTCCAGCAGGCATATAGCCTGGCTGATAATAACCATAGTTGTATTTTTTATTCTTTATTTTGCCTTTATCAAATATCAGTACATTGCGTTCGTTTTTATGCCAACGGGTTCCCACCAATAATTCATGTTCGATAATACCCGTTGAAAATACGCTGTTATTGTTGATATCTATCAGATTATCAGTGTAATCAACCCAGCTTTTGTTACCCATTAATCCACTGAAATGGGAGGAGGAGTTTTCTGGACGGCTATCGTCTTGTTTGGTCTTGGAATATGCATAGAGCATTGTCAGATTTAGCCATGGATTATTTTCCGGTGAGATATTCCATTTGGCAGTGTAGTTCTGATCGATTTGATCACGAAAGACCAATTTTCTTTTCCAGGCGCCATCCCAACCGTATTGGTTTACATCATTGGCTGATGGCACGCTCATCTTACCACGTTTGACCGCCCAAGGCTGCCAGCCATCTGATTCAGATCGCATAGCAGACAAGCTAATCGTATGCGTGTCACTGGGATAAAAATTGGTTTTCAATAAATAGGATGTTTGGTTATTTTGCGAATATTCAAAACGTGTGCCATCAGGGAGTTTAATATCATGCCCATCGCGCTTGCTCACATAGAGCAATCCATCAGCAAAGCCGTTAGGATCTCTGCCATATACTGCTCCGCTATTGATCCACTGCCTGTCATTTGTGTGGTAGCTCTGTTTAACAAAGCCACCCCAATCTTCATCAGGACGTAATAAGTCGCTCGCATCTTTTGTCACAAGTTTGACAGAACCACCAAACCCACCGTTGCCGTTGAGTAAATTGTGTGGCCCTTTATCAACATCTATGCGCTTGATTAACTCAGGTTCAATAAAGATGGAACCCTGACGATATTTCTCGAATCCTTTTGGTGCATCGTCCAGTGTAATTTTGACATCTTCTGGGTCTTCCATACCCCAGATATTCAGCGTTTGCCCGCCGGGGCGTGGTGAACCTGACATTGAAACACCGGGAAGCTGATCGAGCAGCTGGGCAACGTTATCAGCCTGAGTGCGGTCAATATCTTCCTTTTTCAGCGCTGAACTGCCTGCACTGGTGCTGTTGTGTAAACTTCCTACAACGGAAAGTGAGGGTAATTTTACTACCTCACTTTTCTTTTCAGGTTTCTGTTCCGTTGGATTTTCTATCGCGTAAGCAAAGCCGGAGAAGGCAGAACTCAACACGAGTGTCCCTGATACTGTGCTTCTTAAAATGTGTTGGATCACGCTTGTGATTGGGCGTTTTTCTAATTTTTGACTATTATTTGCCATAAATTTCCTGAAATATGATCAAGTAAAATATTTTCATTGCTATAAGTCACCTGAGAAACGAAATCAGGTAAATAAAAATGAGAATTATTTTTGTTAAATGTGTTTTGCTGAAGAATGTATAGTCTTTATTCATTGCAGTTGATTGAAATAATTGTTTATTTCGTTACGCCTTCTCAGATGCTGACTAGTGTTGGCAATGAGATCAAAGTGCTTATGGGATGTTGTGGCACAGAATAGCCAGAACACTCATTGGCGAGGTCATTTCCGTAAGTGCAAGGGGTTAGTCAATGAACAAAAAGATACTGAGTTCTCTTATCCTGGCAGGTATCGTGGCACTGATTGCTGGCTGTGATGATGCTTCTAAAAAGGAAGAAGATGTTGCACAGCAAACCGAAGATAAGGCAGCACAAATGAAAACCGATACTGAACAGAAATCCACAGGCATATTGGATAGTGCAAAAGAGGAATCACAAGGGTTAAAGGAAAAAGCCCTGAGTGAGAGTCATGGTATGGCTGATAAATCCAAGGAAGTGCAAAATCAGGTTACTCATTCTGTCAATGATATCACTGAGCAAATGAAGTCTAAGGCAGCAGATGTCCAGAATCAGGCAGCCAAGGCAGCAAGCGATATGATAGATAGTATGAAATCGAAAGCTGAGGATATACAACATCAGGCCACCGACAAGATTAATCAGCTTTCAGATGGAATGAAATCTAAAACGGAAGAAATAAAATCTGAACCCGATAAAAAAACGGATGATTTAATCAATAGCCCTAAAGATAAAAGTGGTAAAAAAGAAGAAAGATAATTTATCGGTTGAATAATCTGTTAGAGTGAAATAAATAATACTAGAAGGGTGATCTGTAAATGATCACCCTTATTTTTTACATGATTTCAGCTAAATAGTCTTTATTCTTTTCTGGCTTGACTTAATTATCTGTTTAAAAGTAGTTTATAAGACTCTGAAAAACAGACACAGGATATAATAATGAAAATAAAACACAGCATAGGAAGACAGGATTCAGTGTTGATAGAACAAGCCTTTTCTATTCGCAAACAGGTATTTACGGATGAGCAGGGATTTGACGCCGAAATTGATATTGACGAATATGATGATATTGCCTTACATGTGGTGATATTTGATGATGAAAAGCCAATAGGTGTATTACGGGCGATCCCGCAAGACAATGATATGCTTAAAGTTGGGCGGGTTGCGGTATTGAAAGATTACCGCGGACAGGGAATTGGTCGTGATGTCATGAAGTTTATTGAGGATTATGGGCGAAAAAATAAAGTAACAACCATTGGGTTATCGTCACAATGTCATGCTCAGCCATTTTATGAAAGTCTTGGTTATCAGGCTCAGGGAGAAATTTATTTGGAAGATGGCGCAGAGCATATTTTCATGACATTGGATTTGATATAATTATTTTTGTTGGAAATAGAAACACGGGAAAAATGAGGGTGCAAACAATACCCTATAAACCTGTTGCATAATTCTCTCAATTTCCCGTATTAGAGTTTTATTCCATATCGCGAAAATAAATTTATTAATTATTTTTTACTGACTGGCGAACTGGTGCGCCATTGGCAACATAATATTTCACCTGACTGCGTGGCAGAGGAGAAATACCACGAATGTTATCGGCAATTTTTTCTGCCATCATAATTGTCGTGGCATTCAAATTACCCGTTATGATTTCCGGCATAATGGAAGCATCAATAACACGCAAATTTTCAACGCCATGCACACGTCCCTGACCATCCACGACAGCCATTTCATCTGTTCCCATTTTGCAACTGCATGATGGGTGAAATGCTGTTTCGGCATGTTCACGAATAAAGGCATTTAGCTGTTCATCTGTCTGGATTGCAGCGCCGGGGCTGATTTCACGTCCACAATACGGAGCCAATGCGGGCTGTGCCATAATTTCCCGTGTAATGCGGATAGCATCGCGGAATTCCTGCCAATCTTGCTCCGCTGACATATAGTTGAACAAAATGCTGGGATGTTGACGCGGATCTCGTGACTTAATTTTCACTCGGCCACGGCTTGGGGAACGCATGGAACCCACGTGAGCCTGAAAGCCATGTTGATTGACGGCATTGCTGCCGTTGTAATTAATAGCAACGGGTAGGAAGTGAAACTGAATATTTGGCCAGGCAAATTTCTCATTGGTACGAATAAATCCACCAGCTTCAAATTGATTGCTGGCACCAATGCCGGTTCCTTTGAATAGCCATTCAGCACCAATTTGAGGCTGGTTATACCATTTCAAAGCGGGATAAAGAGAAACAGGCTTGAGGCATTCATATTGCAAGTACATCTCAAGATGATCTTGCAGATTTTGCCCGACGCCCGGCAATATTTGCATCGCAGGAATGCCGAACTCGTTTAATACGTCTTCAGGACCAATGCCTGATCGTTGCAAAATTTGTGGGGAAGCAATCGCACCGGCACAGAGTAACACCTCTTTACGTGCCCTTGCCTGTGTTAACGCCGCGCTATTGCCCCGATAAAAAGTGACGCCAACCGCCGTTTTTCCTGCAAATTCGAGGGTGTCAGTCAACGCATGGGTAATGATAGTGAGATTGGAACGTGATCGCGCTTGATCCAGATAACCACGGGCTGTGCTGGCACGGCGTCCATTAGGGGTAACGGTACGATCCATCGGGCCGAAGCCTTCTTGCTGATAACCGTTCAAATCATCAGTACGTGGGTATCCGGTTTGGATACCGGCTTCAACCATTGCGCGAAAGAGTTCGTTATTTCCCGCCTTGGGTGTTGTGACACTGACGGGGCCATCACTGCCGTGATAGTCATTTCCGCCAATATCCCGCGATTCCGACTTGCGAAAGTAAGGGAGGCAATCAAGGTAAGTCCAGTCTTCCAGATCTGGCTGTGTTGCCCAGTTATCAAAATCCATCGCATTGCCACGAATGTAGCACATGCCATTGATGAGTGAAGATCCACCAAGACCTTTTCCACGCCCACACTCCATGCGCCGGTTATTCATATGGGGTTCAGGATCGGTTTCATATGCCCAGTTATAACGGGTTCCCTGCAAAGGATATGCCAGCGCTGCCGGCATTTGGGTACGGAAGTCGAATCGGTAATCTGGCCCGCCGGCTTCCAGCAGCAGGACAGTCACATCGGGATCTTCTGTCAAGCGAGTTGCAAGCACGTTACCCGCTGAACCAGCACCGATAATAATGTAATCAAATACCATTGTTATCTCCTCTGTTTCAGTCGTGGATTAAAATAGGGATTCAAAATTGCCCAGTTCCACCTGTATTGATTTGATTTGTGTGTAATGTTGCAGTGTGACCAACCCATTTTCGCGGCCAACACCAGAGTGTTTATAACCGCCAACAGGCATAGCCGCAGGAGATTCTCCCCATGTATTGATCCAGCAGATCCCGGCTTCCAGTTGGTGGATCACGCGGTGCGCACGGGAAAGATCTTTCGTTACCAATCCCGCCCCCAGCCCGTATTTTGTGTTATTGGCTCGCGCAATGACTTCATCTTCCGTTTCATAAGTCAGGATGCACATCACGGGGCCAAAGATTTCTTCCTGTGTAATCAGCATGTCACCAGTACAATCACTGAATACCGTTGGTGCAACAAATGCGCCTTTCGCCAAATCGCCTTCCAGCAGGCGGTTGCCACCACAGAGCAAGCGCGCACTGGAGTTTTTGCCACTTTCGATATAGCGCAAAACAGACTCCATGTGTGGGAAACTGACCAGAGGGCCAAAGTTGGTGTTGGGATCGAGAGGTGAACCAATGCGAATACGTCCAACCCGCTCCAGAATTTTAGCTTCAAATTGTGGAAGCAGGGTTTTGGAAACAAAAACGCGTGTTCCATTGGTACAAACCTGACCTGAACTGAAAAAGTTTGCCATCATGGCAATATCGGCAGCACGATCCAGATCGGCATCATCAAAGATGATCAGCGGAGATTTACCACCCAGTTCCATCGTGACTTCTTTTAACGTTGTCCCTGAAGCATCCGCCATGACTTTTTTGCCGGTGGCAATGCCACCCGTAAAAGATATTTTGGCGATTTTCGGATGAATTGCCAAATAATGCCCCACTTCATGACCCGCACCAGTCAGGACGTTGAATACACCATCAGGCAAACCTGCTTCGGTATAGATTTCAGCTAATTTCAGGGCGGTGAGGGAAGTAACTTCGCTGGGTTTGAAAATCATGGCATTGCCGGCAGCCAGCGCCGGTGCTGATTTCCAGAGCGCAATTTGAATGGGATAGTTCCATGCGCCGATACCTGCGACGACGCCCAGTGGCTCACGGCGCGTATACACGAAAGAAGATTCACGCAGCGGAATTTGCTGGCCTTCGAGTGCAGGGATCAAGCCCGCATAATATTCCAGAACATCGGCGCCCGTGACAATATCAACCTGTTGGGTTTCAGAAAACGGTTTTCCTGTGTCCAGTGTTTCCAGTTCAGCCAGTTCATCATTGCGTTCACGCAATATATTTACGGCCTTGTGTAAAATCCGAGAACGTTCTGCCGGCGTCATCGATGCCCAGATTTTCTGGCCTTTATGGGCGCTTTCGACAGCCAGATCAACATCCTGCTCAGTTGCGGATTGAAATTGAGCAATAACTTCACCATTGGCTGGGTTGATTGCATCAAAAGTTGCGTTGCCGAGAGTGGTTTTACTGGAACTGGTACTATCAACATAAGCACCGTGGATATAAAGTTTCTGTGAGCCGAAATGGGTCATAAACTCTCCTTAAGAGCGGTTGTAAACCAGAACTCAGGTCCTATCAGATACATCTATTTTTGCCTGATGTAGTTTGCTCGATGTAATTGATGGTGATTTTTAACGCCTCATCCAGGTTAAAAGGCTTGCTGCTTAATGCACTTCGCAGCCAAATGCCGTCAATCAATGCAGCAAGCCCTTGTGCCGCGAGCCGTGCTTCTGTATTTGGCAAAGTGCGTTTGAATTCGACGCAGATATTGGAATACAAACGGCGTTCATTGATTTGTTGTAACCGATAAAGCTTGGGTTGGTGCATACTGCTTGCCCAAAATGCCAACCAGGTTTTCATTGCAGCGCCGTTGATTTGGCTGGGATCAAAATTCCCTTCGACAATGGCTTTTAACCTTTGAGTGGGCGTTGCGTTGTCCAGCAGGCGTAATCGACGTGCTACAGCCATTCTCAGTTGATGCAATATGTAACGCATGGTGGCTTCGAGTAACCCGTCTTTGTCCTTGAAGTAGTGGCTGATAATACCGTTGGAAACACCAGCTTTCCGGGCTATTTGCGCAATACTTGCTTCCTGCATACCAACTTCATTGATGACGATTAATGTTGCATCAATGAGTTGCTGTTTTCTTATCGACTGCATTCCAATTTTTGGCATGATTCTATGCTCAGAAAATCAAACATTCGGCGCTTATTAAACTTTTTTTTAATTGAATGTTCAATCAAAATTAAATATGTTTTATTACAATGTTTTCACAATTTGCAATCTAAATTATTTAATATGGCTTAAATTTTGTTTTTGATTCAATGCGTTATATTCATTATTCTTTTTCCTTTAACTACACCCAATAATTTCAGGAACTGCCTATGAACACACAAGACAGTCCAAAAAACACTCAGAAGGATACGCTGAACTCTGTCGTTTTTTTCACCTCTGCCGGACTGATTATTATTTTTTCGCTATTCACGATTTTTTTTACAGATGCAACGAGTGCCTGGATAAAAAATACTCTGGGTTGGGTCTCTAAGACTTTCGGTTGGTATTACTTACTCGCTGCTACGCTTTACATTGTGTTTGTCATTTTTATTGCTGCCTCCCGTTTTGGTTCCATCAAATTAGGGCCGGAGCAATCCAAGCCAGAGTTCAGTTTACTCAGTTGGGCTGCAATGCTGTTTGCTGCTGGAATAGGCATTGATTTGATGTTTTTCTCGGTGGCTGAACCTGTGGCACAGTATATGCGGCCCCCAACGGGTCAGGGGGAAACGTTTGAAGCAGCTCGTCAGGCGATGGTATGGACATTGTTCCACTATGGCCTGACGGGCTGGTCTATGTATGCCTTGATGGGAATTGCATTGGGCTATTTCAGTTATCGTTATAACCTGCCTTTGACCATCCGCTCGGCGCTTTATCCTATTTTTGGTAACCGAATAAAAGGCCCAATCGGCCATGCTGTGGATATTGCGGCAGTGATAGGGACGATTTTTGGGATTGCAACCACGCTGGGGATTGGGGTGGTACAGCTGAATTATGGCCTAAAAGTGCTTTTCGGGTTTCCTCAGGGCTTGGGAGTTCAGGGAAGCTTGATACTGTTGTCTGTGGTGATGGCAATTGTTTCTGTGACTTCTGGTGTTAACAAGGGGATTCGATTTTTATCTGAATTGAATGTGCTATTGGCGTTTGGCTTGGTCTTGTTTATCTTGTTTGTGGGAGATACCGAATTCTTGCTTAACGGACTGGTGCAGAATGTCGGGGATTATATCAGTCGTTTCATGGGCATGACGCTGAACAGTTTTGCATTCGAACGTCCGACTGAATGGATGAATAGCTGGACGCTATTTTTCTGGGCATGGTGGGTGGCGTGGTCACCGTTTGTTGGCTTGTTTTTGGCTCGTATTTCCCGTGGCAGAACCATACGTCAGTTTGTTATGGGAACATTAGTCATTCCATTTGTTTTTACACTGTTATGGTTATCGATTTTTGGTAACAGTGTGTTGTATGAAATCCTTCATGGTAATCGCCAATTGGCCGAAACCGTGCTGCAACACCCAGAACAAGGTTTTTATGGTTTGTTGGCACTTTATCCTGCCTTCACATTCAGTGCATCTGTAGCCACGATTACGGGATTACTGTTTTATGTGACATCCGCAGATTCTGGATCGTTGGTTTTGGGGAATTTCACATCTAATCTGAGTGATATCAATAATGATGCCCCTAATTGGTTGCGTGTGTTCTGGTCTGTGGCGATTGGCGTTTTAACATTGGGTATATTAATGACTGACGGTATCTCTGCTTTGCAAAATACTACGGTCATAATGGGGTTGCCTTTTAGTTTTGTTATCTTCTTTGTGATGGCTGGATTGTATAAGTCTTTGCGCGTGGAGGACTTCCGTAAAGCCAGCTCGCTGCAAAATACCTCCCCCACTCTTGTGCATGATAATGGTTCATTGAACTGGAAGCAGCGTTTAAGCCGTATGATGCATTTTCCCGGGACGAAAAATACTCAGCGGATGCTGGATAAGGTATGTCGTCCCGCCATGTTGGAAGTTGCAAAAGAGTTAGTCGTGCGTGGCGCGAAAGTTCAGTTCCATGCCTTGCCTTCGAAAGAGGACAGACGATTAACTCCACTGGAGTTGGTTGTTGATTTGGGTGATGAGCAAAATTTTATCTATCAGATTTGGCCTCAGCGTTATTCCGTCCCCGGATTTACCTATCGAGCCAGATCTGGCAAGTCTTACTATTACCGTTTGGAAACGTTTTTGATGGAAGGGACGCAGGGTAATGATTTGATGGATTACACAAAAGAGCAAATTATCAGCGATATTCTTGACCACTATGAAAAGCATTTGAACTTTATTCATCTTAATCGTGAAGCGCCGGGACAGACATTGATATTTCCGAGCGGAGGATAAGATTAAATGATGAAAAACGCCCGCACTGTATGAGTTGCAGGCGTTTTTTTCTATCTGAGATAGTTAATCGTTTACAATTAATGATTAATTTTTTTATCCATTTTCTGAATGGTAAGCTTTAGGATAAATTTTACCATAATAGCTATCCAACTCAGACTCCGACATTTTTGATATTTCTATATATTTTGGTGAAAACAGAACCAAAAACGACACTAATCCCATTAAAGCAGAAAAGATGAGTAATAAAATTCTTATATCATAGCTTTCTACAATATAGGTAGCGGATATCATTCCCAACGGTATTGATACAATGCAGATAGCAAGAAATTTGGATTCCATTGTATTACGGTGAGTTTCTGGTGTTGCAAGGCATCGAATTGAAGTGGTATTGATGTTGTAAATGACCACCCCTATTCCACTAATTAACATATAAACACATAGTCCAATTAATGATGTTGCTGTAGAGATTCCGGCTATACATACAGAGATTGTGAACGCTGCAATAAAGGCACCATGAGCCTTACAGAATAACTTATTCATATATTTAATAATAATGATACTTCCAATCATCATGCCTAATCCAAATGTGGCTTCGGCAATTCCTACTTGTAAGGCGCTCAGTTTAAATTCGTTTATAATAATAAGTGGGGTTATATAGGTAACTAATGGCACTATGGTGAAATTAAAAAAGGAGGAAACAATGACTAAACTTGTCTCTGTCGGATTTTTAGTAATGATTCTAATGCTTCCTATATTACTTTTATGATTTTTTAATGGTTTTTCGGTTTGTTTACTCTTGATAAAGTAAAATCCAATAATGGATGAAATAGCCATTGATGAAATAAAAATTAAAGCACCATCAATTTTTAAATAGTGGATTACGATCCCGGATATGGCAGGGCCAAGAATAATATTAACGGAATTAACAATCCCTCGATACTTAAATGCAGATTCTAATTTATTTTTATCACTGATTTCTGGGAGGATACTTGTACCAATCGGTTGAATGAGTATGGCTGAGATAGAAGCGAAAATATAGATAATACCTAAAGGAAGGTATAGGTTTTTATCTATAAAATTGGAAAGAATAAAAAGCAATGTCGTTGGGATAATACAACATAATATTATATTTTTTTTATTGAATCTGTCGCCAAAATCACTCATGAAAACCAGAAATAAGACTTGTAATAACCATGACGAAAAGATAAACCATCCAAGCTGAAAGTCGAGATTCAGCACTTCAATCATCCACCATGAAAATAGCATTCCAAATGCCCTTGTGGAGGATGTAAATAAAATATCAGATATTTGATATAGAAAAAATGACATATTATTTTTCATTACTACCCTTATTATTTTTAATAAAGCATATCTAATGCTGGATTAACGCAATAAGTGCAACATGCGACCGGTATAGGCTTCCATTGGCGTCAGCCCATTTAAAATCTTTCTTGGTGTCATATTCAGCCTCAATTCCATATCGCTG
>NZ_JBBMXH010000060.1:0-29206 GCF_037996725.1 Xenorhabdus entomophaga | reverse complement strand
CAAAGTATTAGGAGAAGAGCACTCGGCAAAATATTTTGCTCAGTACAAAGACAGTACCGGGCGAGAGCTTCCATGCTATCGATTCCCCAAGCGTGAAGCTTGTTTGATGGCGATGAGTTACAGCTATGAGTTACAGGCTCAAGTGTTCGACCGCATGACAGAGCAGGAAGCTAAATCTGGATTTGGATTCACTATCCAGCAACTGCAAGACATGCTTGTTTTGGCAAAAAAGGCGTCTGATGAAGATTCCTCTGATGCAGGCCGCAGATTGAGAAAAAGACAGGATGACTTGGTTACTCTTAACAGGGCCGGAAAGTTAATCGGTGACCTCAGTCAAATGGCTCTCGGATTGGTTGGAGGGGGTAAACAAGAAATTGCGAATATTGGACGATAAATGACTTCCTGAATGTTTTTTCAGCATTTTATATCACCACAGTACAAAAACTGTCGGGGTTATATCAACCAGAGCAGTTGAATATGCTAAATGAGGCAGAAATTATTATGAACATTCGTATTAATGAAGACGGCAGCGTCACGGTAACAGCGGCCAGATACACGGCGTCTTACGGTAAGGATGGAAAACTTAAATCCGCCAGCGGCTGTTTCAAGACCATTTCCGGTATCCCTAAGACACTTGTCATTCACAATGCATTCGAACCGAAAGCAGAAAAGCAACAGGCGAGCAAGACCTATTCCGCAGGTATGACGCTGGCAGTAGATGAAGGAACCAAGGCTGGGGTTACTGCCGATAGCTTCAAGGTCTGTGACTCGGAAAGGAAAGTAAGAGCAGTTGTTGCTCCATTGGAACTGGCAGTAGATATAAACGCCAATGCCATCATCAATGAAATAGAGAAAGCATATAGAGGGACTGCTAAGCAAGCACGCCTGAGTTCGGCCGTCATTAACTCAGCGAAAATACCCAGCATCCCTGATGATGATCATATCCGCCAGATAATCCGTGAAGAGATACGCCAGTTCGTCAATCGTGAACTTAGGCAAGGTGGGCTGTTTTCAAGATAAGGAATAAAAATGGCACTCACTGACAAACAAGAGATGTTTTGTCGCGAGTACCTCGTTGATTTGAACGCCACACAAGCGGCAATTCGTGCGGGGTACAGCGAGAAAACCGCAAACCGCACTGCGTCTGAAAACCTGTCAAAACCTGATATTCAGTCACGCATTGCCGAACTCAAGGCAGACCGTAATGAAGAAGTCGGGATTAATGCGACTTATGTATTAAAGCGGTTAGTTGAAATTGACCAAATGGACGTCCTCGACATTCTCGCTGATGGAGGCGAACTCAAGTCAGTGAAAGACTGGCCTAAAGTGTGGCGTACTACGCTATCAGGTCTGGAAGTGCTGGAAGTAGGTTCACAAGATACCGCCGCCTTACTCAAGAAGATCAAGTGGCCGGATAAGGTGAAGAACCTTGAACTACTCGGTAAGCATATCAGTGTTCAGGCATTTAAAGAGCAGATTGATCAAAAGGTGGTGGCTACCCATAACATTATGCCCGTACCTGCCTGCGATAACGTCGATGATTGGGAAAAAGCGGCACAGAAGCAACAGGGCGAGGTATTAGGCGGATGAATTACAATGTGGTCTGGAAGCCTCTGCCCGGGTCTCAGTCTCTATCTTTAAGTTGCCCATGTAATGAAATTCTCTATGAGGGAACTCGTGGCCCCGGCAAAACAGCCGCTCAATTAGCCAGATTCAGACGCAATGTCGGGGTCGGGTATGGCTCGTTCTGGCGCGGCGTTATATTCGATACTGAATATAAAAACCTTGCCGATATCATCACACAATCAAAGCGTATGTATCGTCTGTTCAAGGATGGTGCGCGTTTTCTTGCTTCTGCCTCTGAGTTACGCTGGGTATGGCCGACGGGTGAGGAACTGTTATTCCGGTTCGGCAAAGAGGCGGATGATTATTGGGATTATCATGGGCAAGAATTCCCGTTTATTGGCTTCAACGAATTAACCAAGCAAAAATCAGCCGATTTCTATGAAGCGATGTTCTCTTGTCGTCGGTCATCATTTAGACCAGAAGATTATCCACTTGAAAATGGTGCATTGCTAAAGCCGATACCGCTAGAAACATTCAGCACAACTAACCCGTTTGGTATCGGGCATACATGGGTGAAAAAACGGTTTATTGAACCAGCTCCGAGAGGAACTGTTATCAGAGAAACTCAAAAGGTGTTCAATCCTCAGACTGAAAAAGATGAGGACATAACACTAACTCGTGTCGCCATTCATGGTTCATTCAAGGAGAACCCCTATCTAGACCCACAGTACATTGCCACCCTGATGAACATCAAAGACCCCAATCGACGAAAAGCATGGGTTGAGGGTTCATGGGATGTTACTAGCGGTGGGCGCTTTGACCATCTTTGGAATGCTAATCACCACGTTATCAAGCCATTCAAGATTCCCGATAGCTGGACTGTTGACCGCTCTCATGACTGGGGGGAATCAAAACCGTTTGCCAATTTGTGGTGGACTGAATCAGATGGGACAGAGGCAACTTTATCGGATGGCCGAAAGTTCTGCCCTCCTGCGGGTTCATTGATTCTGATTGGTGAATGGTACGGTTGTCCGCCTGATGAACTCAATAAAGGGCTGAATATGTCATCTACCAACGTGGCTAAGGGCGTACAGTGGATTGATCGGCGTCTGGCTGGCGAAGATGTTGTAGAGCCTGATGAGATTAAACAGGACGGTAAAACGCAAGGACAATTGAATATCATGCCCGGCATCTGCAAGAAAGTAATTTCTGGCCCTGCGGATAGCTCCATCTTTAATACGGGCGATAACGAAGATTCCATAGCACAGAAGATGGCAAAACAGGGCGTGAAGTGGTTGGAGGCTAATAAAAAGCCCGGTTCTCGTATCAATGGCGCTTCTCTCTTCGCTGATATGCTGGAGGCCGTCATTGAAGGCAAGAAGTCCGAGTCAGGCATGCCAGAAAAGCCCGCGTTCTACGTGTTCGATTATTGCCGGGGCTGGATTAGCCGCATTCCGGTTTTGGTTCGTGATAGTAAAAACCCCGATGATGTAGATACTGATCAAGAGGATCATGACTGGGATGCCACACGCTATCGAGTCTTGCATAAACCTATTCGCCCAGCATTCGAAATTAACCTAGGAACAACCTTCTGATGAGTACAACAAATGTAGATTTTACTCGACCGGAGTATAAAACGACTGCTCCTCAGTGGGAGTTAGTACGCTCTGTTTGTCGGGGCGGTGAAGATATAAAAAGTTACCTTCCCGAGCTTGAGGAGCAAGATGGTAATCGTAAAAAGAAACGTAATAAAGACTATCAAGATCGAGCTGTGTTCTATCCAATAACGGGTAATACTCGAAATGGCATGATAGGGATGGCATTTAAAAAGGATCCCTTAGTTGCTGTCGTCGAAAAGCTTTCGTGTTTAAAAGATGATGCTGACGGGGCAGGTTCAAGCATTTATCAACTTGCTCAGTCTTCACTTGAATCGGTATTGGAGGTCGGTCGTCATGGATTGTATGTTGATTACAACAGTGATTCGAAACTCCCATTCATATTCCAATATCGAGCCGAAGATATCATTAACTGGCGTACTGACCGCATAAATGGCCGAACAATGTTAACGCTGGTGGTATTACGTGAAACGGTTGAAGAAGAGGATGGTTTTGGATTTAAAGACGTTCTTCAATATAGATTGCTGGCGATAGAAGAAGGTCAATTTATCTGTCGTGTTTATCGCAAACCTAGTGGAAGTAGTGTTTTTGAGATTGATTCTGAATACATTCCCGAAAGAGCAGGTAACGGCGTATGGGATGAAATACCGTTTACGTTTATCGGCGCTCAAAATAACGACCACACTATTGATGAAGCGCCACTGTTAGGGTTGGCAAAAATCAACCTAGGGCATTATCGAAACTCCGCTGATTATGAGGACTCAGTGTTCTTCTGTGGGCAAATACAACCCTATCTAGGTGGATTGGGAACGGAATGGCGTGACTATCTAGAAAAGAAAGGCGTTATGGTTGGCTCTCGCTCACCAATTATGTTGCCAGAAAAAGGATTCTTTGGTTACGCTCAGGCTCAGCCAAACATGTTGGCGAAAGAAGCTATGGACAGCAAGCGCGATTATATGGTGGCACTTGGCGCCCAATTAGTTTCTGCTGATAGTAAGGTTAAAACGGTTATTCAGTCTGTTGGTGAGCAAAACGCACAAACCTCTATTCTTAGTATCTGTTGCTCCAATGTTTCTGATGCATTTAGTAAAGCCCTGATGTGGTGCGCTGAATACCTTGGCTTAGATACTAAAGATACTTCTTTTGAAATTAACAAAGACCTTGTTAATCACATTGCTGATAGTTCGATGATCCGTGAAATTGTTGCAGCATGGCAATCTGGTGCGACGCGCAAATCTGACTTAGTTAGAAGTTTGCAGAAATATGATGTGATCAATCCTGCTGATGATGTTGATGTGGTAGTGGACGAGCTTAATAATCAAGAGCCGACAATGGTAGGTGAAACATGAGAACAGTGAATGAGCGGTTAATGGATGAATTGATTGCTCACTCCCTGTTTTCCGGTCGTTATTCTACGGGCGTAGCAAGGCGCATGATAAAGGTTCTCAATGAGTTTGATTCTGAATTAACCGCCTCGCTTATTGTTGCCTTAGATGATACCTCCATTGATGTTAATAGTTTCACAGCAAGGCGATTGGAGTCATTACTTTCCAGTGTTAGAAGTATTAATAAACGAGCTGTTGATAGTGCTTTCTCGTTACTGATGGAAGAAATGAGAGCGCATGCATTGTATGAAGCTGGTTACTATCCATCATTGTTTGATGCATTATTGCCTGACGTTGTTCTACGCAAATATCCACTAATGAGCATTACAGAGGAAATGCTATTTTCTTCGGTAATGTCTCGCCCGTTTCAAGGGAAATTATTATCTGAATGGGCTGATGGGTTAGAGTCTGATCGCATGACACGCATAAATAACGCTGTTCGCAATGGTTATTTGAATGGTGATAGTGCGGTAGAGGTTGGTCGTAAAATCAGAGGTCATGCAAATCAAGGATATAAAGATGGTTCGTTGCAAATGAGCCGGGCTAATGCGACAACCATCGCCAAGACAGCGATAAATCACCTACAGGCGGTGGCAAGAGAGCAATTTGTGGACGCCAACAGGGATATCCTTGATTGCAAACGGTGGGTATCAACACTGGATAACAAAACGTCCAATGATTGCATTGTCCGTGATGGGCTGAAATACACGCTAGGCGGTAAACCTATTGGTCATAAAGTTCCTTACCTGCAAGGCCCCGGCAAAATCCACTTTAATTGTCGCTCAATTGAAACGCTGGTGATGAAATCATGGCGGGAACTGGGTATTGATGCCGATGAAATGAGCGAAGGAACACGGGCATCAATGGATGGACAGGTTCCGGCAGAAACTAAATTTATTGAATGGATACAAAAGCAGCCTGCATGGAGGCAAAAACAAGTGTTTGGCGAAACTCGCTATCGACTGATGAAAGATGGCGGTATGCACCCCTCACAGTTCTACACAGATAAAGGCGAGTTCATTTCATTAGATAAGCTCAAAGAGATAGACGAACAAGCATTTATCGAAGCTGGTTATGACTAATGTCAGCAACAAATCACACAAGCCCGCCATTGAGCGGGTTTTTACTTTAGAGGTAAGAAATGACTACATTTAGCGAAGCATTAGAAGCAGTAAAGGCAGGTAAGAAAATCTCACGCGCTGGCTGGAATGGCGCTAATCAATTTATTGCGCGAATTTACTCTGGTAATGCTATATGGCGAAAAGGTTATGACTCCGGCGATATGCAAGACTGCTTAGGACTAAAGAATGCACAAGGAAATATGCAGCCGGGCTGGGTTCCATCTCAAGGTGATTTATTTGCTGAAGATTGGGTTATCCAAGAGTAATGTAGCGCCACAAGGTCACTTCGGTGGCCTTTTTTATTACCTAAATTCAGCTTAGGGCTGAGTTATTACAACGCGCTAGGCGCAAATCAAACCCAAGGGGTATCACATGTTATTTATGAATATCGAACGCAAATATTACTCACAAGCTGATGATGGCTCGCAAGGTGGCGGTGGTGGAACAACCGAAATCACCCCTGAAATTCAAGCCATTATTGATAAAGCCGTAAATGAGCAAGTATCAGGACTAAAAGCTAAGCGTGATGAATTGTTAGGCAAAGTGAAAGAGCAAGGCGATAACTTGAAGCGCTTTGAAGGCATTGATCCTGACACAGTGAAAGGAATGCTTAAACGTTTTGAGAATGACGAAGAAGCCAAGCTTATTGCGGATGGCAAGATTGATGAGGTCATTAATAAACGTACTGAGCGTTTGCGTGGTGATGTTGATAAGCAATTGAAAGAAGCGAGCACCAAAGTCGAAAAGGCCGAGGCGTTTGCAAATAAATTCCGCGCGCGTGTATTAGGCGATGAAATTCGCTCAGCAGCGGGTAAAGCGGGCGCATTAACTAGTGCTCAAGAAGACTTAATTTTACGTGCCAAAGGAATTTTCCAAATCAACGATGAAGGTCAGGCCGTAGCCGTTGATGAAGATGGCAATCCAATCATGGGTAAAGATGGTCGCACACCATTATCACCCGTTGAATGGATTGAATCTCTAAAAGAAAACGCCCCCCACTTATTCCCTGCTGCTTCAGGTACAGATGCAGGGAAACATAAGCAAGGTGGCGCACATCTCAAACGTTCTCAAATGTCCGCCAGCGATAAGGCTGATTATATTCGCCGATACGGGCGTGACGCATATTTAAAACTTCCAAAAGAGTAAGGAAATATAAGCAATGGCTACGACTACTAATAACGATTTAGTAATTTATAACGACTTGGCACAAACGGCGTTTTTAGAACGTCGTCAAGATAATTTAGCAGTATTTAATCAGGCATCTAATGGCGCCATCGTGCTGGATAACCTGTTTATTGAAGGTGATTTCCGTAAACGTGCTTTCTATCAGATCGGCGGTTCGATTGAACATCGTGATGTAAATTCTACGGGTACCGTAGAGAATAAAAAAATCGGGGCAGGTGAATCTGTTGATGTAAAAGCGCCTTGGAAATATGGCCCTTATGCAACAACCGAAGAGGCATTTAAACGCCGCGGTCGTGATGTATCAGAGTTCTCAGAATTGGTTGGTACGGATGCGGCGGATGCTTCGCTAGAGGGTTACATTAAATACTCTTTAGCCGCCCTAGGTGCCGCGATTGGTAATAACAAAGAAATGGTAGTAACTGCCGATATTGCGACAGACGGCAAAAAAACGCTAACCAAAGGTTTACGTAAATACGGTGATAAATTTAACCGTGTAAATCTGTTCGTTATGCACTCTACAACCTACTTCGATATTGTTGATCAGGCAATTGACAACAAGGTGTATGAAGAGGCTGGTGTAGTTATCTACGGTGGTCAGCCTGGTACACTAGGTAAACCTGTGTTGGTAACTGATACAGCGCCAGTGGATGCTATCTTTGGTTTAGTACCGGGTGCTGTAACTATCACTGAATCCCAAGAACCAACCTTCCGCTCTTATGAAATCAATGACAAAGAGAACTTGGAAGTTGGTTATCGCGGTGAAGGTGTGGTTAACGTGGGTGTATTGGGCTATAGCTGGGATGAAGCGAAAGGCAAGAACCCTGACTTAACTCAGTTAGGCATGGCAGGTAATTGGAAGAAGCATTTCACTAGCGACAAGCTAACCGCAGGCGTCATGATTAAACTGACTGCTGAAGAGGGAAAGTAACCCTGTCAGCGGATAAAACGTCCGCTATCGCTGACAGCATAGATTCTGTAACGGTGTCACTAAATTATACCAAGGGTAGCTTTCCAGTTGAGGGCGCTACCGTTAATTGGTCTACAACAGGTGGCGAGTTAAGCGTTACCTCATCTAAGACGGGCAAAGCTGGTGGTGCGACAGTGAAATTAACTTCTGATGCTCAGGGTGAATTTATTGTTACGGCCACCGTTGATGATATTGCACAAAATACTGACGCAATTACATTCACAGAAAAAACTTCTCCAGACGAGTAATTTGAGGGGCTTTGTGCCCCTCTTTTTTTTGAGGTGAGCATGATTGATCCTGATAAAAACTCTTCAACATTTAATAGCTACGCCAGTGTTGATGATTTAAAGAAATACGCTAAGGATAGAATTATCACTTTAGCAGATAGCGGATTAGAATCATTACTAATTACGGCGATGGACTATCTGGAGTCACAAAAATGGCAGGGTAAGCGTACTGATAACGAACAGCCACTCTCTTTTCCTCGGATTGGTTTGTCTCGTGACGGTGTGGTCATCCCAAGCGATGAAATCCCGAAGCAATTAATCCAAGCTCAATGCCGTTTAGCAATTGAATCACAAGATAGTGACCTGCAACCTACGTTAGGTGCTGAAATCCTCTCCGAGCGAATTGAGGGAGCTATTACGGTGCAATATGCCGAAGGCACTAATACTGGTGCACCAAATTTCTCTTGGTTAAAAGGTTTGTTGTCTGGACTAATTGATGTCTCAGATGGATTTGCCATTAATACATTTGCAATGAGGTAGCGATGAATATTTATCAGCGCGGACAGGACACAGCATTACGGATGTTGAAAAAATATGGTATTTCCTACCAAGCCAAACGAGATGGTAATCATTGGGTTGATGATGAGGGGCAAGAGCATTACGAACCGGAAATACTTTTCTCAGTTACTGGGGTGAAGGTGCAATACAAGCCTCACGAAATCGACGGCTCACTGATACTGTCTACGGATATCAAGATGGTTTTTTCACCTGATATTGAGATAAAAAAAGGTGATCATGTGCTGGTGGATAGCGTTTGGCTGAGAGTGATTGAACCTAACCCAATAAAACCCGCTGATATCGCACTTTGCTATCAATCTCAGTTGAGGGCGTGATATGGCAGATCCATTTATGGCATCCATTGATGCGTTTGTGAATAAAGCCAAAGACAATATTGAAGCAGCATCAAGGGGAACGTTTATCAAAATACTGTCACGATTGATTATCATGTCGCCCGTGGGTAACCCTGAGCTGTGGAAGGTCAATCAAACGGCAAGAGAATATAATCAGGCCGTGCATGACTGGAATGAACAACAGCAGTCAGATCCTAATAACCTGACCCCCAAAAAACGGCAGCTAAAAAAACGTGCTCGTGTCACTGACTCCATGGATATAAAAGCACCTCCGGGATACACAGGCGGTAGATTCCGGGGGAATTGGCAGGTGGCATTTGATGAAATTCCCACAGAAGAAACAGGGCGCATTGATAAAAGCGGAAATATGACCCAAGCTGTGGGGGATTTGGTGATTGGTCAGTTTAAGGTTGGGGTGAAAACCGTCTATTTCACCAATAACGTACCCTATGCCTATCGCCTTGAGATGGGCCATTCAACACAAGCACCCAATGGCATGGTTGCAGTAACAGCACAGGAGTTTCAGAAGTTCTTTAGTGATGCTGTTACGGAGACAAAATCATGAACCAGTCAACAATAAATAACACTATTCGGGCGCTGGTGGCAAAAATAGCCAAACAGGAAAATCTTAAAGTGGCGTGGCCTAACATGTCATTCAATGACATCAATGATCCGTACCTGCAATTACACATCATGCCCGCAACAACACAAAATATTGGGTTGTCATTGGACATGCCCGTCTTCCGGGGCGTGATTCAGGTGAATGTGGTGGGAAAGTCCGGTTCCGGTGATTCAGCTTTAACTAATATTGCTGACCGGGTGACAGAATGTCTACAGAATGACCTGTCATTGATCGGCGATTTATACCTTAACGATGAGCCGACTATCTTCCCGCCTATTCAGGATGGCACCAACTACACCATTCCTATACGCACATCATACCGATGTGACACAGTCCGATAATACAGCCGCAATCGCGGCTTTTTTTATGCATATAAGAGGTTAATGATGGCCTATAACATTCCGAATGGTTCCCGTGTTTACATTGCAAGCAAGTACGGGGATGAAATTAAAATTATATCAGCGTCTAACGCAGAAGAAGTGGTGCTGACGGTTGAATCGGTTACGGGCATTGCCAAAGACGATATCGTTCATGTCAATTCTGGCTGGAAAAAAGCTTCCGGTGCTTATCGCGTTCTGGCGGTAGCTGAAAAAAGCATTACATTGGAAGGTCTGGACACCACGGACAAGAATACATTCCCTGTTGCGGGTGGTGCGGGTTCATTGAAAAAAGTGCTGGCGTGGGAGGTAATGCCGCAGGTCATGACACTGTCCACGGAAGGTGGCGATCAGCAAACACAAGAAGTCCAGTTTTTAGAGGATGAGCAGGCGGAAACTATTGATACCTATAAAAGTGGCGTCGTTCAGGTTTATACGTTTGCCCATGACGCCAAGTTGCCTATCCGTAAGTTGCTCATGAAGCTGGATGATAGTAAGCAGATTACCGCAATTCGATTCTTCAACAAACGCGCAGCAGAAGACCGTTATTACACTGCTTCCGTGTCGTTCCAGCGCGTCCCCAATACCGCAATGAACGAAGTGGAAAACGTCACCGCGCGTTTCTCTCTCAAGTCTGATATGCAAATTTATACCCACGCAGAATAATAATCGCCCCTCGATGGGGCTTTCTTTTGAGGATATTCAAAATGGCTAAGTTTACGCTCGTTCCTAACCCTAAATTCAAAGCAAATGTTCAGATCCCCGTTGCTGGCAAAGAAGAACCGGAAGTGGTGACATTTACATTCAATCACCACCCAATCAGTGAACTGGATAAGATGCGTGAGATGCCGGCGCAGGAATTCTTTGAGAAAATCGTTGCGGATTGGGCGATAGAAGAACCTTATAACCCGGCTAACTTAAAATTGCTGCTGGATAACTATCCGTCAGCGACAACGGCAATTACAACTACTTACTACAATGAATTATTGGGTAATCGCGAAAAAAACTGATTGCGGTCGCTGAAGCACTATACGGGGGAATGAGCGCCAAAGACGCCGCTGACTTTGAACGGGCGTTTGGCTTCCTCCCGGACGAGTGCGATGTTGAGGTATGGCCTGATGTCTGGGATTCGTATTTGACGTTTAGCGCAATGAGAACTCAATGGCGTGTTGGCATGAACGGCGCTACAGGGCTGGATTATTCCCCACTGAATCAGGTCATGGGTTATCTCAACATCAAAGACAGGGCGACCGTATTTAACGATATTCGGGTGATGGAAGTTAAGGCACTCGAAGTTATGTATAAGAAGTAACAACTCCTTTTATGACCTCTTTCGGGAGGTTTTTTATACCCGAAGGAAACATAATGACTGACGTAGCAACGATTTCACTAAAGGTTAACACCTCTGACCTTGAGAGAGGTGAGCAAAAGCTAAACTCATTTAAGGATGCCGCTGATAAAGCAAGCAACTCCACAGATAAGTTAACCAGTCAGTC
Organism: Xenorhabdus entomophaga; assembly: GCF_037996725.1. Lineage (NCBI taxonomy): Bacteria > Pseudomonadati > Pseudomonadota > Gammaproteobacteria > Enterobacterales > Morganellaceae > Xenorhabdus > Xenorhabdus entomophaga. The sequence continues at coordinate 17,733 of NZ_JBBMXH010000060.1, read as the reverse complement.
AGAAAAGAGCGCTGCTGCTTCGGCTGAGATGGCTAAAGAACTTGACCAAGTAAATAAAAATGTTGCGGCGTCGGTCGCAAAGAAACAAAACGCAGCTTTAGCCTCCAAAAAACTGGCGGCAGAACAAGATAAAGTCGCAGAAGCATTCTTTAAACAGATTGATGCCATTAAACGCAATTCGACAGCGACAGAGCAGCTAACCAAGATTCAGGCAGAGGCCAGAAAAGCCCGCCAGTCTGAGAAATTAGACCTTGAATCTTATCGAAATATCCTGTCTGACATTGTCGGCAAAAAGATGCGGATGGCAGAGGCTGATGCGAAACAGGTTGCAGCGAGTCAGGTATTCCTTACCAGATTAAAAGATCAGCTAGCAACACAAAACCTTAGCCGCAATGAATTGTTACGATACCGGGCGGCACAATTGGGTGTGAGTTCTGCGGCAGATATTTACATCAATAAATTAAAAGAAACGGGTAAAGCCACTAACGATTTAAGCGGGAAAAATAAATCTGCTATTAATATACTTAAAAACCTAGCTGGCTCAATAGGAATGGGCGGGTTATTGCGTGGTGGAGTTTGGGGAGCAGTAATCTCAGGGGTGGGCGGGATTGCCAAGGCTGCTTATCAGGCAGAGCAAGAATTCACTCAATTCAATAAGCAGCTTATCTTAACAGGTAATTACGCTAATAAAACCGCTGGACAGCTCAACGAAATGGCGCGTGTCATGTCAGGTAATGGCATCACGCGGTCTGAAATAGCTGCGTCTATTGCGAGCGTCGTCGGGACAGGGTTATTTAGAGATAATGAAATATCCCGTATCGCTAAGGCTGCGGCACAAATGAATTACATTACCGGGCAGGCAGTTGAGACGACAATAAACCAATTTCAACGGTTGCAGGACGAGCCGTTAAAAATGTCACTGGAATTGGAAAAAGCCAATCACCATTTGACCGCTGCGCAACTGGAGCAGATCAACACATTAGAATTACAGGGCAATAAAACAGCGGCGGCCAGACTTGCTATCGATGCCTATGCGCAATCTATCAATGATGGGGCGAATGATATAACTCAAAATCTGGGTTTTCTTGAGTCCGCATGGCTGGGAGTTCAAAACGCAGCCAAAAGCGCTTGGGATGCCATGCTTAATATAGGCAGGCAAGATACTCTGGACGAGAAAATTAGGGCTTATGAAGAAAAACTTATTGAATTTCAAATTAACCCCGCGTCAAAAGGTATTCATTATTATCAGACAGGGCAGCCTCCAGAAGATTTAATGAAAGAATTGGAGCAGCTGAAAAAGCAGCAATTTGATAGAGATCTAGAGAACGCACGGAAGCAATCCAAAAAGGAAGCAGAACAGAGAGAAGTCGAAAACTTTAGAATTCGTCAAAAATGGCATAATAGTTATGCGAGCTGGAAAACCAAACGCGATGAGGAATTGGCAAAATTAGAGGCTGAAAAATATGCGTTAACCAAGGAGCAGTACGAAGAGTATAAGAAACAGATCAACTATAAGCACCGTGACCGCCAAATGCCCGGTTCTCGAAAAGGTAGAAAACCTAAATCCGAACCTAAATTCAGAGTTGATGCTGGTACTCGTGAGGATGAGAAAGCCGCTCGCGACTTGTTGTCTTTACAATCCCAACTAGAAGTACTTAAGAAGCATCAAAGTGTTGACGATATTATCAGCCAGCAGCGTAAAGATCTCTGGAAAGAACAAGCGCAGTTTAACATTCTCGAAGAAGCTGCTCGCACTCGCAAGCTGACCTTGGATGAAAAATCACTGTTAGCCAGCAAAGAGAGCATTCTGGCACAAAAAGAAAAACTGGCTGTCATTGGTGATGAAGTTGAAGCTCAGAAAAAAATCAACGCTGAACTGGATCAGCAGCACAAACGAGTCGCTGAAATTGAAGCCAGAACCAGAGCTATGATTGAAAGCGCGGGTAAATCTGACAGAGTCTATCAGCAAGAGATAGCCATAGAGAAGTCTAAGACGCCAGAAGAAAAAGATGTGTTAAAGAAGCACTTCGAGGAAGAAGAAGCTTTAAGAGGTAACTGGGAGAAAGGTATCCAAAAAGGCTTTGCTGAGTTCCAAGAACAAGCCACAAACACCTATGCCAACGTCGCTCAAATCTCACAAGCGGCATTTACTGGCATGAGCAACACCCTGTCTGATTTTCTTCTCACTGGTAAGGCTGACTTTGGCGATTTCACCAAATCCATTCTGAGCATGATCACCAAAATGCTAATGCAAATGGCTATGTTGCAAGCCATGAAAGCCGCATTCGGTGGTACTGAATTTGGTAAGACGTGGTTTGGATATGCTGGTGGCGGCTACACTGGAGATGGCGGCAAATATGAGCCTAAAGGCATTGTTCACGGCGGCGAGTTCGTCTTCACCAAAGAAGCGACAATGCGTCTCGGCGTGGCTAACCTATATCGATTAATGGATGGTGCTAAGAAAGGCTATGCTAGCGGTGGTCACGTTGGCGGCTCTCAACCGATGACAGTCAGCACTCCGACTCCAATAATGTACGGTATGCAACCTGTGCCCGCTGGTGGAGTTCAGGTCAATCTTGGCGGTATTCATGTAGAAGGCCAGCAGCAACAATCTACTGCTTCAAATATAGACGCGCAGGCAGCGGAACAATCACTGACGAGAAAAATAAGGGCGGTGATAGTTCAAGAAAGCCGTGATGGTGGTGATTTGTATAAGATCATTAGAGCGGCCAGAGGTAGAAATTATTAATAAGCGAGGTATGTATGTTTTTCAAAATTGGCTCAACAATAGTTAGTCCTGAACAGGAAAATATCAATATTCCTGTGGAGGTGTTTAAAGGCAATCCCAAAGATGGTGGGTGCTTTATTACGGGATTGAGTCCTGATGTTCATATCATCTATCACGCAGCATTCAATGCTGATAAGCCGCTATCGGTGTACTTCAAAGAGGCTGAGGAGTACGCCGCCAGAACTATCAAAGAACTTAACGATTAACAGCCACCAATCCGGTGATTTTTATTACTAACACCTCAATTGAATAGAGTTTGCTTCATTTTGCACCATACTTTGGCTAAGATTCATTAATCTAATTAAATTGGAGGTGACGATGAAAAGGTTAGCATGGATGGTGTTATTATTACCAATGGTAGTTCAGGCCGAACAGTCAGATAAAGATTTTATTATTGAAGCAACAAATAATGTCTGTTCTCAACATACCGATCCTGAATTTTGTCGATGGCAATTGGAAAACATTACTGCAATTTCAGGGATAATTTCACTGAGCTATGCTAGTTGCGTTCGTAATGATGAACACACAAAAGATTGCAGTAAAACAGTAGAGGCATTTAACTATATACAAGGTCAATATGATAAGAATATGACTGAAAAGCCAGCGCGCTGAAAATGTCAGTTGATGCTATCAGTAGCCTGTTGAAAGAGATATCTGAAACAAGGTTACTTTTGTGAAAACTCTTACCTCTTAGAGGGATAAATTGTCTGGAATCGTGTAGTTAGTAACATAGCAAAGCTATTTTGATGGGGATCGTAATCATATGGAGCCTATTTGGGGATTTTTAATTTACGCACTAGTCGTGTTTATTGTTAGTGTTGTTGCTGGCAAAAGGACCAGCACTCTTAGAGGTGTTGTCTATTTTATTATCATGTGTGGGGTATCATTTGTGCTTGTGGTCGTTACTAGTAATATAACCAATGGTAATGGCTTAGCTGCTGGCTTTATGGCATTTGCTTCTCCATTGATTGGGTTGATTGTAGCCCTGTCTAGTCGAACAGATGAAGTCAAAGCGGTAATTCATGGCGAAAGTAGTTCATATAAAAAATGCCCGTTCTGCGCCGAAGCTATAAGAAAGGAAGCTATCAAATGCAAGCATTGTGGAAGTGATTTGATTAAGGTGGACGCTACTGTAGAAGCTGTGGGAAGGGTTGGTAACGCAGATGAGCTTCTTATAAAGAAAAGAGACGGCTTCATGATAAATGATGATGGCGTGAGAAAATTAGTTGAATCATTTTTTGCTCAATCACCGGACTCAACGAATATCTACAGAGACTTTGAAGATGAAATCACCATAATAAAGCGCACTCTACCTAGTGAGATTCATGAAACGTTCATTAGAAAAATAAAATACTGGGATAGTGAATTGAGAGCGTAATCTATAAAATAACCCAAGCCCTAAAGGGCTTGAATCTGACACCCATCACACAAATACCCTTTAAGTATGGATTATTGCATTACCCTCCCCCTCATTAGTTGCTATTATGAGCAAAATTTAACAATGAGGGATTGTAATGAAAAAATTAGCTGTTTTGCTGATCGGGAGTGTATTGTTGGCCGGATGTGGGCCAAAAGAGTTATCTCTTGAAGAGAAGCAACAAGTTGATAATCTGAAAGTTGAGTTAACACAAACTGAGAAAGATATTTCAATCGCAAAATTGCAAGATGAACAATATGCTGGCGGTCTTATCAAATCATTAATTGAAATGCGGCTTGAAGTTTTAGAAACCAACAAGGCATTATTACAACAAAGAATTAATGCAATAGAATCTGGTGCTGAAATTGACATCGTAGTAAATGAGGTAAAACAAGATCCTGAAGCGTCTAATGTCATAAAAGCAGAGATTGAAAATCTAAAATCTGACATTGAAGCGGCGAAAAAAGATGCTGCTAATTACAGTGGTGGTTTAGTACAGGCAGTGAAACTATCTACGGTTGCTACTCAGGAGCAAACGTTGGCTATGTTGCAACAAAAATACTTATCAGCTAAATACGGGCTAACCACTGGTAAAATATCTAACAATAATCAGGGTAATTTATCCACCTCAATTGAAAGCTCAGGTAATAAGTCCAATAAAAACGAAATCGAACAGCAGTTATTGCCACCTGCCGATGGTCCTTTTGGGTTACAAGCGGGGCTGACTAAGAAAAACATTGAAGACATGACAGGCAGCAACCTTGTCCCAATTGAAAACAGTGTAAATCTGTATGTAGCTGATAAATTGCCTAAAAAAAATACTGAATTCAAAACGTATGCACTTTTGATTTCACCAACAGCTGGGCTTTGTCAGATACGAGCTATTAGTAAAAATATCAAGACAGACAGTTATGGCATTTCATTAAAGAGTAAATTTGAAGATCTTAAAATTTCTCTTGATTCAATATATGGAGAGAGTAAAAAGGCTGATTTTTTACTCCCTGATTCGATATGGGAAAAGCCACAAGATTGGATGATGGGGTTATATAAAGAAGAGAGATTCCTATCAGCAGAGTGGGAATCTAAAAGTGAGACTTTAGAAAAAAACTATCTTGATTCTATTGCGTTGGAAGCCAGAGCTAATGATCGTTCAGATGGATACCTCTTCCTGCAATATAATTTTGAAAATAATAAAAAATGTAAAGAAGAGATTGATAATACTAAGAAAAGTTCACTTTGACAAACAGCCCCTTACGGGGCTTTTTTGTTGGTCAGAAATTAATTCTGACTATTCGTTATAATTCAATGAAATTAATTAGTTAAAATGTCAATCCTATTTAATGCTGGTAATGTTATTTCATAAGAAACAGCGGGTATAAGTATAATTTCTTTACTTTCAATTTCACTACTTTCTATTTGTTCTTGTGGGTATCTGGAATCAAGCGGCATTAGAGTTGAGGTTCTCAAGTTAGAGAAATATTGCCTAAATACGGATTTTCCGTTAGGCATAATAGCGATAACAAAATCTTGATTTTCAGGGTCTATAGCTGGCTCAAATATCACTAATGAATCTTTAGGAAAACTGAGATTATCAAACCCAGAAGTTGCCATTGCAGGATCGGAAATGCGAACGGCAAACGCCCAATCACTTAGGGCATAACATGTTGGGAAGTATTCATTGGTTATATACAGTGGTGATTGACTAGTTACCCAGTCAATCACCTTATTTAATGGAATAATGGGGATTTTTTTTAACGCCCCTGAAAAGGTTGTCAGATTTTCAATTCCTGATTCACCTTCCCCTGTCGCCAGCCATTCTGGCGTTGTACCTAAAACTCTAGCTAACTGCTTTAGTACACCTTGTCTTGGTTTTGATTCACGTCCTTCATAGGCTGCGATTTGGCGCTGAGATACACCAGCTAAAGTAGCAAGTTCCGCTTGTGTTAATGAGTTTTCAGCCCTAGCCGATGAGATTCTTGCGTGGAATCCCTCATTTATTTCAAGTTTATTCATGTTAAACTCTTTGTTCTTCATAAAACCTCTTGATTTGTCTTCATAATGAGATATTATGAGAATGTAAGATATTAAATATGAGGATACATGATGAATAAGGAAAAAAAAACAATCAACCCTATGCAGTTAAGAATTCCACCTGAAATAGAGCAAGGAATTGTTAAATCAGCAGAAAGAAACTTAAGAACTCGTCACAGCGAAGTGGTGTACCGCTTGATGTTGTTAGATGCGATGGAGAAAAGAGGTGAGATTGAGATCTAAACAGCGAAGCCCTAGCTGCGCGAACAGACTAGGGCCTCTGAGTGCCATTTACCGCGAGATAAACAACTTAGTCATTGTAACGAATGACAAATCAATTTACCAGAGTACCGCCAAGTACCCTGAAAACAGAAAACCAGTAGTTTGCAGTTACTGGTTTTCATCAAACTAACTCGATGGAGAGTTTTTAATGACTAATAAGAATGTAGCAGCTTCTGGCGCAGTTGTCACCAAGATGTCAAGTCGCGAGATCGCAAAACTGACTGGTAAAAGTCATACGCATGTATGCCGCGATATTCGCACTATGTTATCTGCTTTATATGGTGGCGCTGAATCTGATTATATCCGTAAGCCAGATTTGGTTTACCTTACCAATCAATGCGTTATCTGCATTCAGTACGACAATAACAATCCCAATGCTTGGGAGTATTTACTAGACCGTCGTCATACTGAAATCTTAGTTACTGGATACGATGTTAAAAGACGTGCAGCGGTGATTGATCGCCTGTACGAATTAGAACAAGAAAGGCGCAATTCCCCTTCGAGGTTACCAAACGCCAAAGAACTTGCTCTCATGGTAATTCAAGCCGAAGAAGAAAAGGAACGTTTGTTACTGGAAAATAAAGACCTTGAGCACAAGGTCGAAGAAATGAAGCCAGATGTAGATGCCTTCGAGCGCATCGCCAAAAAATCAACTGGCAGTATGTGCGTTACAGACGCAGCGAAACATCTACAAATCAAGCCTAAAGCTCTTTTCGATACTCTTTCGTCAACTAAGTGGATTTATCGCCGTTTGGGTAAAAAATCTTGGGTTGGTTATCAAGACAAGTTACAACAAGGGTTGCTGGAGCATAAGGTGACTATTGTCGCTAAAGACGATGGAACTGAGAGAGTTTGCGAGCAGGTTCTCGTGACTGCAAAAGGCATCTCCAAACTAGCTAAGATGTTGAGCGTGGATAAAGCGGCTTAAGGACTGAGGGCCAAGGATGGCGATCAAATACTGATCTATTCAAAAGAATTAACCAATTTAACAGTGATTGTTAGGGTTAACAATACAAATTTACTCGTATTTGGTGTGTAATTGGTTGAATATTCGAAGTATCTCGCAATTCACGGCTGATTACCTTTACAAAAAGTTACAATTACGCAATAAATAGCTCCGTTCTGAAACGGCGAAGCCCCAACTACTTCAGTTAATGAATTTTCACCGTTAAACGTGGTTAGATAAATTGACAAGGCACTAACCTTGGCTTATCGTTGGTTTTATTTCGATGATAGAGGAAGAAAGATGAGTGGTATTTTCATTTCTACAGTTGATTTTAGCAAGTTGTCTCAAAGTGCAAAAGACGAAATTCTAGCGCTTGTTACTAAGGGTCATGATGGCGTAAATCTCACTTACGAGGAGACTGATCTGCCAATAGATTTATCTTCTGCGCAAGCGATAAAGGTCATTCGCGGACTCAGTGATAAATCGCGTTTAGTGTTGAAAACAATTCTTGAAATAGATGGAGCTGGAGATGGCTTCTGGAGCAATGACGTTGCAAATAAGCTTGGAATTGAAGCATCTGAGTTAACAGGAGTGTGGTCTGGACTGACGAGAAGAATAAGGACTGTTACTGGTGAGCCAGAAGCATACTTGTTTAATTGGGCATGGGATGAAGACAAGCAGGATTACTATGGCTCCCTGCATAAAACCACATTCAAAAATTGCAAGAAAGCATTAAACATTTAGTCATGAAATGAAAAAAAACAGAGCGAAGCCCCAACCATCGTGGGGATAGTCAGGGCTTCTAAATCGTCTACTCCAACCCAAGGAATATAGACATGTTAAGTATATCAGTTAATAAATTATGTAAAAACTCCAATTCAGTAGAAAGTATGATCGCCATCATGCACAACAGTGTTCCAGTTATTACTACTGAGTTGTTAGCTGATGTTTATGGAACTGATGAAGTAAATATCAAAATGAATTTTTCGCGCAATACAGAAAGATTTACTCATGGTAAACATTACTTCAAGTTAGAAGGTGCTGATTTAAAACAATTTAAGAACAGGGTAACTGAAAGTTACTCAGTTGAATATGGCGCTAAAATCGTTGGTAAACGTGCTCGTAGCCTAATCCTCTGGACAGAACGCGGAGCTGCCCGTCACGCTAAGATGTTGGATACTGATAAGGCATGGGATGTTTTCGAGAAACTGGAAGACTTTTACTTTAACCAAAAGGAATCGGAACCAGTAACGGCTAAAACCACGGTCCAACAACGCAACCCATTAAAGAACGCCACATGCAACCATATTAATTTGTCAACTGAGGTTGATAATGTTAACGCTGCATATAGGGAACTGGGTACGTTGATAGATGTTTGGGATAGACTTGACCCGCATTTATCTGTCCTAACTCCTGATATAGCCAAGGTGTTTAATACTGCACTTTCTAATATAGACGGCTCTTTATTTTCTCTCAAGACTGCAATTGAGCGGAACTCTAAGGTGTTGTTGAACTAACACCAAGCCACGGACGGCTAAAACTTATTTTGTATATACAAAAAATATAAGTTAGCAATTTACTTTATCTATCAATCACGCAGCAATTACTGCGGTTTTATGAGTTGTTTTGATTTGTTCCGTAGTGTATTGTGTATATACAGATTAACCATAGGTTAAAGACTGTCATATGAAACTCTTGATATCATCAAATATCAGATTGAAGTTAGCAGGTAAGAATCCACCTGTTAATGAGGAAGATATACTCCAGTGTTTTTCCAATCGGGTTGGGTACTTTCTTGAGGACACAAGAGAAGACAATAAAACTGATCCGCCAACAAAGTGGTTTATATCTGAAACTGATTACGGTGTTAAATTAAAGGTGGTTTTTATTTACTATCCGGAAAAAGGGGTAGCCATAAGAACAGCCTATGCACCTAACGAAGATGAATTGAGAATTTACAGAAAATACGGTCTAGGAACAGAGAAATGAGCAAACATACTGATAAGCGAACAAACCTGATAGCTTCCACTAATGAAGCATGGGATAACGGTGAGCTTGGTCGCAGTGAAGCTCACGTCAAAGTGTCTGATGATATAACAGATGAACTGATTAATGAGGCATTGGATTTGCAACCCATTTCAATCAGGTTGAATAAGTCTCTGATTGAAGACCTGAAAATGATAGCCGACCTTAATGGCTTGGGCTATCAGCCGTTAATCAGGCAAGTTTTAAATCGTTTTGCTAATAGTGAGAAAAAACGGATACTGACAGAAGCTCATAACAAAGCGATGAAAAGCGAAAAAAGAAAATCAGCAAATAAGCGCCACAAGGCAGCTTGACTAAAGCAATCAACTCACAACAGCCCGCTTCGGCGGGTTTTTCATTTCTAACGCCGCTTAATTGCGGTTTTTTCTTTTATAGGTACTTATATGGCTATTGAAGAGTTTAAATGGCGAACTCAAATCCAAGATTCGCCCAGCGGTGAATTTAAACACCGAATCAAGGTCATTGAGTTCGGAGATGGCTATAAGCAGGTATCCGCTGACGGGATTAACCCCGAAACCCAGTCTTGGCCTTACTCCTACATCGGCATGAAAGAAGAAGTGATGCCGATATTTCAGTTTATCCGCAGGCACACCTTAAAGTCATTTATCTGGACGCCGCCATTTGGGGAGAAAGGGTTATATCGAGTCAAGGCAGATTCAATAACCATGCTCCCTATGGCAGGTGGTGTTATGAAAATATCAGCAACATTTGAACAGGCATTCAGCGCATGAAAATTAATGCAGATCTCCAACGTCTTGAGTCGGGGAATAAGATTCTTTTGTTTTCTGTTGATGGTTCCGCTTTTGGTGGGCCAGAGCTGTATTTCCATAATTACCCCACTCCTTATACAGAAAAGGAATTGGAAGGCGATATAGACAGCTTACCGATTAAATCTATCTGGTGGCAGGGCGTGGAGTATAAGCCTTGGCCTGTCAAGGTCGAGGGGTTGGAGGTGAATAGCGATGGTCGTTCAACTTCGTCCACACTCACTGTGGCTAACCTTGATGGCACCATTAGCGCAATGTGTCTGGCTTATCAGAATATGGCTCAGGCTCGTGTCACTATCCGTATGACATTCTCGCATTATCTGGATGCGCGCAATTTCCCGGAGGGTAACCCGGAAGCTGACCCCACACAGGAGAAAATCGACGTCTACTATATCGATAGCAAGACCCATGAGGACAATAAAAGCGTTCAGTTTGCGCTGTCTTCACCTGCTGACTTGCAAGGGATTCAAATTCCTACCAGACAGATACACAGCCTTTGCACGTGGTGTATGCGTGGGTTATATCGTAAATCGCCATGTGGCTACACAGGGAATCAATATTTTGATGAGGATGGCAACCCGACCGACGACCCGTCAAAGGATGTTTGTTCCGGGTTGCTATCAACAGGGTGCGAACCGCGTTTTGGAAAAGGGAATCCGCTTCCATTTGGCGGCTTCCCCGGTTCTGCATTACTGAGGCGATGATATGGAAACTTTACGCAAACATATTATTAATGCAGCTATGGATCACGCCAAAGCAGAATACCCCAATGAATGCTGTGGGCTGGTGGTTCAACATAGCCGCAAACAAAAATATATCCCCTGTCGCAATACCGCGCCTTCACCCACCGAGCAATTCAGCATTCACCCCGAAGATTACGCCAATGCTGAGGATACAGGCACTATAGTTGCTATCGTTCACAGTCACCCCGACACCACAACACAGCCCAGCCAATTAGACATTGCCCAGTGTGACCTGTCACAAATCCCGTGGGTGATCGTCTCTTGGCCCGAAGGGGATATTCGTACGCTGATGCCGACTGAGGGAATCAAACCTCTCATCGGTCGCCCGTTCGTGCATGGTATCTGGGACTGTTACGCCATTGTGCGCGACTGGTATCGGCTGGAGCGTAATATTGAAATCCCCAATTTTGAGCGCTCAGATGGCTGGTGGGAGCGGGGCGAAAACCTGTATATGAAGCACTATGCGGCGGCGGGCTTCGCAGCGTGCAGCGGGGAATTACAGGTGGGGGATGTAATTATTATGCAGGTGCAAGCCAAAGAACCTAATCATGCCGGGGTGTATATCGGCGACGGATTAATGTTACACCATACGTACGGACAACTCAGTCAGCGCGTACCCTACAGTGGGTACTGGCAGGAACGAACAATAAAAAGACTGAGATACCGTCAATTGCATAAATAGAGGATCATGATTAGCATAAAAGGAGATTAAACTATGGAGAGTCGTTATGGATGGTCTTGTTTTGTTGCTTATCATTTCTGCTGCATTAGGATTACTTCCTGCCAAGATAGCGGCCAATAAGGGCCGAAGTTTTGGTGTTTGGTGGTTATATGGTTTTCTTCTTTTTCTTATCGCATTTCTTCATTCCCTTGCATTGTCAACCGATCAGGAAGTTATAGAAAAACAAAAAATGGATTCAGGGGAAATAACAAAGTGTCCGTTTTGTGCAGAAACAATTAAGTCAGAAGCCATTGTTTGCAAGCACTGTAATAAAGAAATTCCGGCAATTTGTAATGCCAGCGAACGTGATTTTTTAAACGCACTATCTTCTCAGAAGTTTTATATTCAAAAGAATGGTAGTTATGAATTAGAAGATTCTGTTCTCATGGTATCAATTCAAAAAATGAAGGAATTTAGATCTAAGATGACAGAAAGTGAGTACGTTAAATTTCTCAATGAATTTGGTGGCGTTATTTCATCTATAGAAAATCATCTACCTGAACAATTAAAAGAAGAGTTTAACGAGAGGCGTCGTTATTGGCTTCTTAGATAACCCCCGCTTCGGCGGGTTTTTTGTTGGAGTAAACCATGAACACACTACGAATAATACGGCTGAACGGGGTTTTGGGCGCTCAGTTCGGACGAGAGCACTGTTTAGCGGTATCGTCCCCTCAGGAGGCTGTCAGGGCACTGTCTGTCCTGATTGACGGATTTGAAAAGTTTCTGCTGACCGCGAAAGAACGGGGCTTAACCTTTGCGGTGTTCAGCGGCAAGCGCAATATCAGTCAGGATGAACTGGAATTTTCGGGTGAGGGTGACATTCGGATTGCCCCGGTGATTATCGGCAGCAAGAAAGCCGGGGTTTTACAAACCATACTCGGGGCGGTGATGGTCGTCGCCGGGGCGTTTATGTGGTCAACCCCGTGGGGTGCGCCGATGGTGATGTCCGGCGTTGGAATGATGCTGGGCGGCGTGGTGCAGATGTTATCACCGATGCCGGGGGGACTGGCGCGACGGGAAGATCCGGATAACAAACCCAGTTACGCCTTTGGTGGCCCCGTGAACTCCATCGCGCAGGGCAACCCTGTTCCGGTGGGCTACGGTAAGCGTCGTATCGGCGGGGCCATCATCTCAGCGGGCATCTACGCCGAAGACCAGCAATAACCGTCATTACGTTTAGTCTCGCCGCACCTGCGGCTTTTTTTATGGGTGAAATATGGGACATCATCTTATTCAGGGCAGCAAGGGCGGCAATGAAAGCCCCCGCACCCCCGTTGAATCACCGGATTCATTGCAATCCACCTCGTATGCCAAAATCTTACTGGCATTGGGTGAAGGTGAGTTTGAAGGCGGGCTGGACGGCACTAATATCTTTCTGGATAACACGCCGATTATCGGTCCCGATGGTCAGGCCAACTTTGAGGGCGTGAAGTGGGAATTTCGTCCCGGCACGCCACACCAAGAGTATATACCGGGCATGCCAGCGGTCGAAAATGAGCTGACCGTGGGCACGGAGTTAATGGAGTCATGGGTCAGATCGGTCACCAATACCCAGTTGTCGGCGGTTCGCCTCCGGCTGTCATGGCCCCAGTTGCAAAAGCAGGAAGAGGACGGCGATACGGTGGGGTATCGCATCGATTATGTGATTGAGGTGGCAACCGATGGCGGTTCGTATCAGGAATTGCCCACACTTGCCGTGGATGGTAAGACGACCACTAAATATGAACGGTCACACCGTATTGATCTGCCTAAAGCACATTCAGGCTGGCAGGTTCGCGTGCGTCGTCTCACCCCGAAACAGAACACTATCCGGATTGCGGATGCTATGGTGGTTGAGGCTATCACCGAGGTGATCGATGCCAAACTCAGTTACCCCGAAACTGCCCTGTTGTTCGTTCAGTTTGATGCCAAACAATTCCGCAATATCCCGCAGGTCTCCTGTGAGCCGAAGATGCGCATTATTCGTGTGCCCGATAATTACGATCCGGACAGCCGCGCGTATTCCGGTGTATGGCAAGGCGCCTTTAAATGGGCATGGACAGACAATCCGGCGTGGGTGCTGTATGACCTGATGATGAATGACCGGTTCAGTATCGGCACCCGGGTTAAGGCGGAGAACCTGAGTCTGGCGAAATGGGATTTGTACCGCATCGCCCAGTATTGTGATCAGCCCGTGCCTGACGGTAAAGGCGGCATGGAGCCAAGGCACACTTGCAATGTCTATATCCAGTCACAAGAGGATGCGTGGACAGTACTTCGGGATATTGCCAGTATCTTCCGGGGCATGACGTTCTGGGCCAACAACAACATGAATGTACTGGCCGATATGCCGCGTGATATGGATTACCTCTATACCCGTGCCAATGTTCGTGACGGTAAGTTTGTTTACGCCAGTTCCAGCGAGAAAACCCATTACTCTACCGCGATGGTGAGTTGGTCAGATCCACAGAACGGCTATCAGGATGCGGTCGAGCCGGTTTTTGATAACCGGTTAATCCGTCGTTATGACGTCAAACAGGCGGATGTGACGGCGATCGGCTGTACCCGCCAGAGTGAAGCGATACGGCGGGGTAAGTGGATACTGCATACTAACGAGTATGACCGGATGGTGACCTTTACCGTGGGGCTGGATGGCAAAATCCCGTTACCCGGTTACGTCATTGGGGTGGCTGATGAAATGTTTTCCGGTCGCGTGCTGGGTGGGCGTGTGGGTTCGGTGACTGGACGCAATATCACGCTGGACCGGGTATCGTCTGCGAAAGCGGGCGAGCGGCTAATTCTGAACCTGCCTTCCGGTAAAGCGGAGGGGCGAACCATTCAGGCGGTGAACGGTCAGGTGGTCACGGTCACTACAGACTATTCGGAAATACCGGCCACTGAATGTGTCTGGGCGATTGATGCGGCGGACTTGGCTGTCCAGCTATTCAGGGTGACCGGCATCAAAGAGGGCGAGGACGGCGTGTCGTTTGAGATCACCGCCGTTGAGCATAACCCGGATAAATACACCCATATTGATACCGGCACCCGCATTGATGAACGCCCCATTTCGGTCATTCCGCCCGGCGTTCAGCCCCCGCCGAAAAAGGTGACGATTGGCAGTTACTCCGTTGTCAATCAGGGCATTGCCGTAAACACCTTGCGGGTGACATGGGAAGCGGCTGAAAGTGCGATCGCCTATGAAGCGGAGTGGCGGCGGGATAACGGGAACTGGATACCCGCCCCCCGAACCTCGACACAGGGCTTTGAAGTGCCGAACATCTACGCCGGACGCTATCAGGCCCGAGTGCGGGCGATTAATGCGTCTGAGATATCCAGTCTCTGGGCAAATGCACCGGAAACGCACCTGAAGGGAAAACAGGGTAATCCACCTGCACCTTTGGCATTCAGAACAACCCCGATTATCTTTGGTATCCAGCTTGACTGGGGTTTTGCGCCACAGACGGACGACACGCTGAAAACCGAGATCCAGTACAGCCCGACTAACGACGGTGAAGGGTTAATGCTGCTGGCGGATATTCCCTACCCGCAACGCACCCATACCCTACAGGGACTGTTAGCCGGGGTCGCGTTCTACTTCCGTGCCCGTCTGGTGGATAAATCCGGCAACCAGTCCCCGTGGACAGAGTTTGTCCGGGGCGAATCCTCAACGGATACGAGCTGGATAGTGGAGGCCACTGGCAACCAGTTCCTCACTGCCGAGGCCGGAAAACGGCTGCAATCCCAGATTGATTATAACTCGGAAGCGGCAATGGAAAATGCGGCACTGAGTGGCTCCATTGTCCAGCGTCAACTGAAAGAAAATGGCGAGATGCGGACGGAGATACTGGAAGTCAAAACCACACAGTTGACCGACAGGAAAGCCTTTGCGGAGAAGATGGAAAAAGTTCAGGCCGATGTGGGTGAGAATGCGGCGGCGGTGCAGACCAAGGCGACCGCGGTCTTTGATATTGATGGCAATGGCTATGCTATCAAGGATATCGGGGCAGGGGTGAAGTACAAAGGTCAGTTCTATCAGGCAGGCATGGTGATTGGGGCTGAGGTGAAGAACGGTAAGGTCGAGACGCATTTCGGCGTCAGGGCGAACCAGTTTACGGTGGTGAATCCGTCCAATGGGAAAATGGAGCCGGTGTTCGTGATTAAGGACGGGCAGGTTTTTATCAAAGAGGCCTTTCTCGGTACAGCGGTAATTGACGGGGCAAAAATCAAAAATGCCTCTATCACCATGGCAAAAATTGCTGACGGTATACGTTCAGATAACTGGCCGTATGGTGGCTGGAACCTGCCTAAGAATGGGGCGTTTGAGATGCGAAGCTCGGCAAGTGGGGCGCGGGTCGCCCTCGACCATACCGGGTTAACCGTTTGGGATGGCAGTGGAACAATGCGGGTTAAGGTGGGGAAAATATGAGTTGGGGCATGATGGTACAGCCCGGTGACGGGGGTAAACCTTTCCGGCTGGATTCCGACCGGGCGCAGACAATGAGCCTAATACAAACTGTGAAGGTGGCGTTATACGACGATTACAGGAAATACGGATGGAAACAGTCACGCCATATTCCTGAGGCGAAGGATTTTAATATCGTCCTGATACCAACAAAAACTGTTATGGTCGGATTTCGGGGAATGGTCTCTGCCATTATTGACCTCAGGATTGAGAATATCAGAATGGACGGAGAATACTTGCATTTTGAGTACAGTGATAATCCCAATAGACATCAAACTGGGCTAGGGGCCTTGATCGACGCGTTTATGCCGTATTTTGACAAAGATGAACATTTTTATATTCAGGTCTGCGGCTATCCTAAAAATACAGGTTCATTTGGTATCCAACTGGCAGGTATGAACGGCGTATCGACCATTACAGACCAGAACCGGCTGGGTTATTGCGTCTATCGCGGGCGAGTCACACTGGATAAAAATGGGCAATGGCGAGTGCCGGATTCCATACCCAACAGGGCGCAATGCTTGGTATTTGCCCGGACAGAGACATCCGGCGCGGCGATAGGCATGACGCACGATAGAGTCATTGTAAATAATGACGTCGCCTGTGAGGTGTATGTCGTCATTTTTTCCAGTGGCTTCCCGTTGCAAAAACCTGACTGGGGTGTAGCGATTTATAACGCGTCAGGTCATATGACCTACTCATCTTATTATACGCCTTTCTTTATGGGTGAAATGATACCTGTGAGGAATGGGAGTGGTTCAGCCAAGACTATTGCAAAACCGATGGTACAGGTTAATCAACTTGCCAAGCTGGTAGAAGATAGAGGAAAGGGATATTTTTGGCTTTTTGATTCTGGTTTTTCCTTTTCGGGTAATAAGGTGTGGGTGAACAGAGTAGGTAAAGCGGATATGGTGTATTCCCAACGCGATTGGTTCAACTACAAGCCCATCGATTACGACATCTACGCGATTAACTTCGACGACTACTTCTAAATTTTCTCAGGAACCAATCATGCTCCATTCACAAGGCACTATCAGCACTGTGTCCGGCTCGGCTATTGTCCGCGGTACGGGCACAAAATTTATATCGAATATCAACGGGGTTGCCCCCGGGCAGCTTATGTTAATCCAGTCCGGCAACAGCAATTTACCGCACATGATTCAGGCAGTGAATTCAGATACCGAGCTGGTACTGGCGGATAATGCCAGTGTTACCCTCAATAACGTGAAATACCAGATTCAGACCACTGCCCCAGATTCCATTTCCGATGGGGCCAGGCATATAGTGGCGATTAACAGCTACATCACCCAGTTCCTCCAGAACATGGACAAATGGATGTCACAGAATGGCACGGTGGAGGTGACATTACCGAACGGTCAGACCGTGTCATTGCAATCAATACGGGCATTGCAGGCGGCGATGGAGGGGAAACTGGATAAAAGTCGAAATGGGGCGGATATTCCGAACAAATCAGAGTTTGTGCGGAATATAGGGTTGGAAGGTGCAGCTATCCAGAATCAACCTGCGTCGTTTGACGGGGTGGTGGTCAAA